>NZ_CBCRZX010000003.1:101121-246544 GCF_965137155.1 Stackebrandtia soli | reverse complement strand
GGGTCGGGGTCGGGGTCCAGCCTCGGGTCAGTCCGGAGCGATGGAACCGCCCCAGTTGTCACCGCCCCGGAAGCCGTCGACGTCGTTGACGAAGCGGTGGTCGAGAGTCCCGTTGGTCGTGCGGTAGAAAACGTGATGTTGTCCGGCGACCGACAACCCCATCGGATCGCCCGCGACGACGCCGATCGCGCCCCAGTCGTCGATCCCGGGGTCGATGCCCGGCCACCAGTACCAGTGCGCCAGGTCGCCATTGGCCTTGCGCGCGAAGATGTGCTGCTGGTCGCCGTGCGTCATGGCGTGCGGGTTGCCCTCGAAGGCGCCGCCGAGCCAGACACCACCATTGATGGTCCCCGAGCCGTCGTCGAAGAACCGGTGTTCGAGGTTGCCGTCGGTGTTGCGGTAGAAGACGTGATGCTGATTGCCCAAATAGGAGAAACCGGTCGGGTCGGACGCGACCCCGCTCGTGACGCCCCAGTTGTCCACGCTCGGCTCGATTCCCGGCCACCAGTACCAGTGGACGAGTGCACCGGATTCGGTGCGGGCGAAGATGTGCTGCTGATCGCGGTGCACGAAGGCGTGCGGATTTCCGACGAAGGTCGTGTCTCCCCACACGCCGCCCGAGACCTGACCGCTCACGGTGTCGTAGAAGCGGTGCTCCAAACGGTTGTCCTGGTTGCGGAAGAACACGTGCTGCTGGTTGCCGTACGCGAATCCCGTCGGGTTCGACGCGACCAGACCGACGGTGTTCCAGTCGTCCACTCCGGGCGGATTCGAGCCGCCTTGGTAGAAGTGCCGCAGTGTGTCGTCGGAGCTTCGGGCGAACACGTGCTGGAGACCATCATGGACGTATCCGAAGCTCTTGCCGACGAGCTGACCTCCGCCCCAGTCGGCGGAGACGACCCCCGAGCCGGGCGACCACGACAGGTTCGTCAACGTCCCGCCGGTGTTGACGGCCGTGACGTGCTGCGCGTCGCCGTACAGATAGGCCCGTCCCGCGACGGAACCGACGCCGACCCGTGCCTCGGCGATCAACGTCCGCGCCTTCGCCTCGTTCTCGTCATAACGATCGGGGAAGCCGGAACGCTGAACGCATTGGGCGACCTGACCGGCGGTGTATCCGGGATTGCGTCGATCGCAGTCGATCGCACGGGTGAAGAACTGCGTCGAGGCATAGTGGACGTTCAGGATCTGTTCGGGGGTCCCCCAGCCTTGACTGGGACGCTGCTGGAACACGCCGAGCGAGTCCTTGTCGCCGCAGGGGAGATTGTTCATGTGCGACTCGACCCAACCGGCCTCGAAGCCGGCGAGCATCACCTTGTCGTTGACGTTGTGCTGGACGCCGACCTGATAGACGATCCGAATGACCCCGGGATCGTGATTGGGCGGGATGAAGTCACATGCCTGGATTTCGGCGGCATTGGTCCGCGACTCGGAAGGGGCGGCCCAGGAGGGCTGCGCCATGGCACCTGCCAGCGTCACGGCGCCGACCGCGACGACGAACAGTCGTCTCCATCGATTCATCTGTTGTCCATTCATGGTCTCGATTCCTCGTGGTAGGACATACACATCCCCACTATGGACTGCGAGGCGACGACCACACGGGCGTCGATCATCGCCTCGACCGGATACCACGCTATCGAGATCAATCGAACTACGTCAATATGTCACATACGGCGCGCGCCGACGCCGACACGCGATCGAGGAACCGCCAAGCAGCACCACAATGGATGAATGGACGTGCGATCGCCCGCGGATCAACATGACCCGGATCACCGGGCACGACCGCTCAAGCCCGCCGTTGAACTGCACCGACGGCCACGGCGGCGAATGCGAGGACTCGCCGGCCTAAGGTCAGCGCGGAGGGTCTTCCCCGGTCAGACCGTCGATCGACTCGCGAAGGAGGTCGGCGTGCCCCGTGTGGCGCGCGTACTCCTCGATCAAGTCGACGAGAATGCGTCGTAGGCTCGGCGATCGACCGTCCGGCCACGTGAACCGCGCGAGCTGGCCGAGGTTTTCGGTCTCGAGTGTCTCGGCCACGGCGGCACGCGATCGCGCGACCGCCGCATTCCACAGTGAATAGAGGCTTTCGGGGGTGTCCTCGGCGGCGGAGTCCCACTCCCAGTTCGGATCGGCGTCCCAGTCGACCGCGTCCCACGGCGCGCCGAGGCGACGATCGCGCAAACGGCGGGTGAAGTAGTCGTCCTCGACGAGCGCGAGGTGCTTTAGCAGCCCGCCGAGGGTCATCGTGGACGCGCCGACGGTCGCGCGAAGTCCGTCCGCGTCGAGCCCGCCGGCCTTCCACGCGAAGGTGGCGCGCTGGCGTTCGAGGGAACCGATCAGGGTGTCGGCCTCGTTCCCCGCGACGGGTGGCTCGGTGGGAATCGCGTCGGCGTCCATGCGCGCCGAGTCTAGTGTGTCCCGGGGTCGGTCTCGGTTAGCGACGACGACGACTTCGCGGGTTCTCGCGCTCGCGGTGCCCGAGATTCCCCATCGCTCCCACGCCATCGGGTCGGGCTCGGGGACGTCCGACGTACCCGCGCGACTGGACGCGGACGGGTCCGTCGCTCGTCGAACCGACGCTGAGGTCGGGAGGTTCGGAGCGCGTCTTCGCCCGGCCGACGCCGCGTCGGTTGCCGGGGTGACCGCCCGGAGGGGTGACCGTTGGTGGAGACGGAGAACCTTCCCCACCAACGGATGTCATTCCTCGATCGAGATGGCACCGGACGGGCAGAGGGTCGCGGCCTCGGTCACCGTGTCCTGGACGTCTCCGTCCTGTGGGTTGGCGTCGATGGTGAACGAGACGCCGTCACTGTCGCGCTGGTCGAAGACCTCCGGCGCGAGGAAGACGCACTGCCCCGCACCAACGCACTTCTCCTCGTCGACGGTGATCCTCACGCCGGACCCCAGGCGACCGGCAGCGTCTCCACACCGTAGATGACCTGGTGCGGGCGGAATCGAACATCGTCGACCGAGTCCGCCAACCGGAGGTCCGGGAAGCGTCGCAGCAATGCCGGGAAGGCGATGCGCAGTTCCGCGCGCGCCAGCGGAGCCCCGAGGCAGTGGTGTGCGCCGTGCCCGAACGCGACATGTGGCGCGGTCTTGCGATCGAGGCGCAGAATCCCGGGTTCGTCGATGAAGTCGGGGTCGTGGTTCGCCGCCGACAATCCGAAGAGGACCTGTTCGCCCGCGCGGATGAGCTGTCCGGCGAGTTCGATGTCTCGGGTGGCCACACGCGGAACACCCGCGTGGACGACGCTGAGGAACCGCAGCAACTCCTCGATCGCCTGGTTCACATAGGACGCGTCTTCGAGGTTGCGGCGGAGCGCCACCAGTTCCTCCGGGTTGGACAGGAGGGCGTACGTCCCCAGGCCGAGCATGTTCGCCGTGGTCTCGTGTCCGGCTGTCAGCAGCAGCCCGGCCACGTTGATCAACTCGTCGGTGTCGACGGCGTCGCCGTGGTCGCGGACCAGCATTCCGAGCATGTCGTCGCCCGGCTCGGCCTGTGCGCGCGCGACGAGTTCCGCCATGTACGCGCGCATCTCGAACCCCTTCGCGCGCCGCTCCGGTTCGCTCAACGAGGTGTCGAGCTGGCGGGACGACCGCTCCTGGAACTCGGCCCGGTCCTCATAGGGGACGCCGAGCAGTTCGCAGATCACGAGTGACGGAATCGGCAGCGCGAAGTGCGCGACCAGGTCCGCTCCCGGTCCGAGGCGTTCGAGTTCGTCGAGGTGGTCCGTCACGATCTCGGTGATGCGCGGTTCGAGCTGACGGATGCGTCGCATCGTGAACTCGGGCGTGAGCAGCCGCCGCAGGCGGGTGTGGTCGGGCGCGTCCATGCCCAGGAGCTGGCCCTTGCGCAGCCGTTCTACCTCCTCGGTCGAGAGGTCCGCGATCTGCGCCGCAGCGATCTCCGTCGTGTTGTTGGAGAAGGTGTCCGCGTCGGCGAGCGCGGTTCGGATGTCGGCGTAGCGGGTGACGAGCCAGGCGTCACCGACGCCGAGCGTCGCGCGGACCTTGGCCAGTTCACCTCGCTCGCGTAGGGCTGCCAGGTCGTCGGAGGGCGTGAAACGATCACGAGCCATGTGCAGGGGGACCTCTACCGCGTCCGTCATGGACGTCTCCTCTGGTCGGAAGTCGTTACGGTCGCCACCGCCAAGGGGTGCGGCGGGGCGCGTCACGCCGCCGGACCCGTACCGCGATTCATCACAATGGATGATTGGCTTTCGTAAGGGCCACAGCGGTATTCAGTTGAGACACTCAACGGTATCCAACGCATCACCCGCTCGCGGCCATGAAGCGCCGTGAGGGGCGATCGGGCGACTTCCGTTGACGGCGAACGGACAATGTCGACGCAGGTCGGAAGAACGTGGCCGTCGGCGATTATGATCCGCGACACAATCACGAACAGCACTGTGGAGTATGTCGCGCATCAACCGCATCGGAATGGCGCCCGCGACCTTTCCCATGTCGATGGGAGGCGGGAGTGGACGACCCCGCCGCGCCGGAGACGGACGTCCGACCCTCGAGTGGACCGGCCGCCCGGTGTAAATCCATGGTGGATCCGAGCCGGGGTGGGACGGTCGCCCCACCCCGGCCATCGGTCAGGACGCCTCGCGGCGGATCGCCGCGATCCCCACGACCAGACCGACCGCGGCGACCGCGGCCGCCGACACGATCCCCGGCCACAGCACGGACCAGACGAAGTCACCGGCGAACAGCGAACGCTCCGCCTCCACGATGTACGTCAGCGGGTTGAACGCGGCGATCGCCCGCATCCAATCGGGCCCCTGTTCCAAGGGCAGCATCATTCCCGACAGGATCAGCAGCGGGAAGAGCAGCGTCTGCTGCACGCCCCAGAAGAGCCACTCCTTGTCGCGCGAGGCGATCGCGAGCGAATAGGACAACGCGCCGAGCCCGACCCCGAGGACGGCGAGGATCGCGAGACCGATGATCGCGCCCAATGGATACAGCTCGAAGCCGAACGGCAGCATCACCAGGATGACGATCACGGCCTGGGCGACCAGTGGCGCGATCTCCTTGAGGGACTTGCCGACCATGATCGCGGGCCGGCTGAGAGGGCTCACCATCATGCGTTCGTGCGATCCGGTCGTCATCTCGAACTGGAGATTCGACCCGGTCATCGACGTGCCGAAGAGCGCGATCATGACGATGATGCCGGGGACGAACCATTGCCATGGGTTCTCCCCCGGCACGGTCGGCGTCGCGGCCACGAGCGGGCCGAGGAGCGCGAGGAACACCAGCGGCTGTGCCAGCGAGAACACGGGCGTGAATGGGTCGTAGAGGGTGGGGCGGGTCTCACGTACGAAGACTTTCGCGGTGTCGGCGAGGAAACTCACCAGGCGTCCTTTCGGGTTGCGGATGGTCACGCGGCCGTGTCGGCGTCGCGCAGGGTGCGGCCGGTCAGGGAGAGAAAGACGTCGTCGAGGGTGGGGATGTGAACGTTGGCGGCGCGGGCTTCGATCCCGGACGCGTCGAAGCGGCGCAGCAGCCGGGGAAGGACCTCGTCTCCACTATCGACTGTCACGATGAGACTGTCACCGTCGACGGTCAGATCGCGCGCGTCGTCCAGGTATTCGGCGGCGATCGCGGACGCCTTGTCGGCCGCGGTCGCCTCCGCGAAGCGGATCTGGACGCGGTCGCCGGCGAGCGTCGCCTTGAGCTGCGCGGGAGGTCCCTCGGCGATGATCGTGCCGTCGTCGATGATGATGACCCGATCGGCGAGCTGGTCGGCTTCTTCGAGGTAGTGGGTGGTCAGGAAGACCGTCATGCCGGTCTCGGCGCGGAGTCGCTTGATCTCCTCGGCGAGGTTGGCGCGGTTCTGCGGGTCGAGACCGGTGGACGGTTCGTCGAGGAACAGCAGCGGCGGTCGGTGCATCATGCCCATCGCGATGTCGACGCGACGACGCTGCCCACCGGACAGACTGCCGATGGCGCGCTTCGCCTGTGAGGACAGTCCGAAGTGGTCGAGTAGTTCGCCGGCGCGCTTTCGAGCGTCCGCCGCTCTCATTCCGTAGAAACGGCCGTGGTCGGTCAGTTCGTCGATGATCTTGTGATGGTGCCCAGCGCCATTGCCCTGTCCGATGTAGCCGATGCGCGAGCGGACGCTCACGGGGTCGCTGACGACGTCATGGCCCGCGACGGTCGCGGTGCCCCGCGTCGGCCGCAGCAGGGTGGTCAGCATGCGCAGAGTGGTCGACTTTCCCGCTCCGTTCGGTCCGAGGAACGCCACGAGTTCGCCGGCCTCGACGTCGATGTCGACGCCCTTGACGGCGTGCACTGTCTCTTTCTTCGCCCGGTATTCCTGGGCCAATCCACGGGTGTGGATCACGAGCGCCTCCGATGCTCAAACTTGAATGCCGGTCGAGACTAGCCGAGGAAACGCGCGTATGCAAACTTGAATACAAAAACTTTAGTGTCCGCTCCCGAGCGGAGTAAAAGACCCGCCCGGAACAGGGACGGCGACGTCACGCGCGAGTCACACGAACCGCCGCGACGACCCCACCGCGCACGTAGGGTGAGGCCGAACGTGCCCAGCCGACCACACACCGCGATCAGGGGGAGGCGTCATGCAGATCGGCTACAAGCTCGCGGCGGAGGCGTTCGGACCCGCCGAACTCGTCCGTCAAGCGGTCCGCGCGGAGGAGGCGGGATTCGACTTCGTCGAGATGAGCGACCACTACCACCCGTGGCTCGACGAACAGGGACATTCGCCGTTCGCGTGGACGGTCCTCGGCGCGATCGCCGCGCGCACCGAACGCATAGGACTCGCCACGGGCGTCACCTGCCCGACGATCCGGTACCACCCGGCGATCATCGCCCAGGCGGCCGCGACGCTGGCACTGTTGTCCGACAACCGTTTCGTCCTCGGCGTCGGCTCCGGAGAGCGGCTCAACGAACACGTCGTCGGTCAAGGCTTCCCGGCCGCGACCGAACGTCAGGACCGACTTCGCGAGGCGCTGGAGATCATCCGGCTCCTGTGGCAGGGCGGCTACCAGTCCTACCGCGGCACCCACCTGCGGCTGGAGGACGCGCGCGTCTTCGACCTGCCGGAACGGCTTCCTGCGATCGCGGTCGCGGCGGGTGGCCCGCGCGCGGCCCGCATCGCCGCAGAGCTCGGCGACGCCCTGTTCTCGACGGAGCCGCGGGCCAAGCTCGTTGAGGCGTACCGAAAGGCGGGCGGCACCGGTGCCCGATACACGGAGGTCATGGTCGCCTATGCGAAGGACGTCGACACCGCTTCCCGGGCGGCGTGGGAGACGACGCGCTGGGCCCTCACCGGCTGGAAGGTCATGGCGGAACTGCCGAACCCGGTCAACTTCGAGGCGGCGTCGGCGCACGTACGGGTCGAGGACGTTCGCGAGAAGTTCGCCTGCGGTCCCGATCCGACGCCGTACCTGGCCGCGGTTCAGGACTACGTCGACGCGGGATACGACCAGATCGTGTTGATGAACGCCGGACCCGACCCGGACGGGTTCTTCGACTTCTTCACCAACGAACTCGCCGACGCGATCCGACGACTCCGTCCCGTCCCCGCGTAGGCGGCCCCCCATAGTGGATTTGTGACGATCGGCGCGAACTGGTGGATAATGGCCTGCGGACGGCGCTCCACGGGGGTACAGTGGCGCGGCTCGTCCCCCTTTAAGGAGCTACCTATGTGGAGTACAATCGCCGACGTGTCGCTGGTCGCGGCCACCGTCACCGTCGGTCTCGTCGCCGGAGTGTTCTTCGGTTTCGCCGTCGCGGTCATGCCGGGCCTCGGCCGAACCGACGACGCCACCTTCGTCACCGCCATGCGAGCCATCAACGAGGCGATCCTCAACCGTTGGTTCCTCGGCTGCTTCGTCGGTGCCGTCCCGCTCGCCGTGATAGCCGTCGTCACGAGGTTCCCCGGCCCCCCGGCGGCCCTCGTGTGGACGATCGTCGGGCTCGTCGCATACCTCATCACCTTCGGAATCACCATGGGCGTCAACGTGCCGTTGAACAACCGGCTGAAGGACAGCTCCGAAGCGGACTCCCTGGCCCGGGCCGCGTTCGAGCCCCGCTGGAATCGCTTCCACGCCATCCGAACCGTGAGCGTCGTGGCCGCGACCGTCGCGTTGTGCGTCGCGCTGATCCTGGCGTCGTGACGGCGGCGCGTACTCTTGCGGCGAACATACCGAAGAGGAGTGAACTGCGAAAATGTCGGCGACCCGGTTGCTCGTGCTCGGGGCGGTGCGCATCCACGGGACCGCGCACGGATACCTCGTCCAGAACGAGTTCCTGGCCTGGGGCGCTCATGAATGGGCGAACGTCAAGTGGGGTTCGATCTATCACGCGCTCAAGCACATGACCAAACAGGGACTGTTGACACAGCACGAGGTCAACGACGGATCCTGGCGCGTCGACTACACGATCACCCCGGACGGCGACGCGGAGTTCCTGCGGCTGTTGCGAACGGCGCTCGCCCACCCCGAACACCGACCCGACACCTTCGCGGCTGCGCTCGCGTTCTTCACGGCGCTACCGCGCGCCGAGGTCGTCGATCTGCTGCTCGCCCGGATCGGGGCGCTCGAGAACGAGCGCGACGAGAAGGCGAAGCACGCCGCCGACAGTGCCCAACGCTCCCACGGCGTCGACCACATCACCGAGCTCTTCGGACTGTGGGCGACGACGGCGGAGTCGGGCATCGCGTGGACGCGCGGCCTGGTCGACCGGTTGAGGTCCGGCCAGTACGTCATGGCCGACGACGATCCTCGCGCCTTCGGAACGCTGGGGTCCGGCGGAACCCCCGAACGCCATCCATAGGAGACACGCGTCGTCGGACGATCCGATCGGCGACGGCGCGCGGTGGTCACGACGAGTTGACTCCCGAAGGAGGAGGTCCCCTCCCTCGGGAGTGGTGTTCAGTTCCAGCCGCCGTACGGCACGGTGATCAGCTCCAGGAAATGACCGCACGGGTCGAGAAAGTAGAAACCTCGCCCGCCGTCGTTGTGGTTGATCTCGTTCTCCCGCGACTGACGCGGATCGGGCCAGTACGTCAGACCGCGTTCGACGATCTTGGCGAACGCGGCGTCGAAGACCTCGTCGGACACCAGGAACGCGTAATGCTGCGGGTGGATGTCGGCTCCCGCCGCCACCGTCGCGAAGTCCAAAGTGACTCCATTGTCGAGGGTAACGGGAATGAACGGCCCCAAGGGGCGGCCCACCTCCAAGCCGAGGATGTCGGCGAGGAACGCGGCGGACTTCTGATTGTCCACGGCCGAGACGACCGTGTGATTGAGCTGAACGGACAGGGTGGAACTCCTCATATCGTGACGACCCCGACCCCGGACCGGTGCGAGAAGGTCGACGGGAGCGCCGCCACATCGCAGATGGTAACCCGGTGAGCCGTATGCCACAAGAGACACGAGCCACCATCGCCGTCGGGTATGGGACACCATTTCGTGGGCGAGGACGCGTCTAGGAGGAGTGTGGGCGACCGTCCGGCCGCCCCGCGAGGGAGGTGATTCGATGCCGATGGTCATGACCGAAACAGATCGGAGTGCCGAGACCCAATATGCCACTGTGGATTTGACGATGACGAAGGACGCGGCGTTCACCGAGTTCGTCGCCGCGCACTCGAGGTCGCTGTTGCGCGCGGCCTTCCTGCTGACAGGAGACCAACAGCTCGCCGAGGACCTCGTCCAGGACGCCTTGGCGCGGACGTACCGCGCGTGGAATCGCTTGGAGCGCTTGGACAACGCGGCCGCGTACACCCGAAAGACGATGTACCACCTGCAGGTCAGCTGGTGGCGACGACGACGGGTCGCGGAGTACGTGTCCGATGAGTTGCCGCACCGTGCCGCGCCCGGCCGCGACGTCGACCTGGAAGTCGTCCTGCACACGGCGCTCCTGCGGTTGCCGACGGCACAGCGGGCCGCGATCGTGCTGCGGTATTTCGACGACCGGACGGAGAACGAGGCGGCCCACATCCTCGGTTGTTCCCGATCGTCGGTGAAGACCCGGGTCCGTCGCGGCCTGGCGACCATGCGCACCCTGGTGCCCGAACTCGAGGACCTGTTGACATGACCGAACTACGAGAACTACTGCGTTCCCGCGCCGACAACGTGCGGACCACCGCTCTCGTCGACGGCTCGATCCAGCGTGGCCGGAGCCTCCAGCGTCGACGCACGACCGGGACCGTCCTCGGTTGCCTGGCGCTGCTCGGGGCGCTCGGCGCCACATACGCCCAGATCGCCTCCCAGGGGCTGGACGCGGCACCGCCTGCGGAAACCGATCCCGCAACGGAGTGGACGGCGCTGCCGTCGACCATGACCTTCATGGACGAGTACGGCCAATCCATGTGGCGAGTGCCGACCGACGGCGAACCGGAGCTGATCCAACTGCCGGTCGATCCCGACTTCGGATCAGTCGGTGCATGGACGGTGTCGCCGGACGGCACGTCGTTCAGTTTCGTCGACGAGTTCGGGCTGGGAGTGGGGCCCGCCGACACCGACATGCCGATCCACATGTACGAGGCGAAGTCGTTGTGCGCCACGCAGAGTTGGTCTCCCGATTCACGAGAGATCATGCTCGGGGACTGCTTCGGCGATGCCATCGAGCTGGTGTTCATCAGCGTGACCGACGGCGAAGAGCTGCGTCGGATCTCCGATGTGGGCAATCTCGGCACCGCGTTCTACGTCGGGGGCGGAGAGCAGATCGTCTGGGGCAACAACGTCGACGGATACACCATCGCCGACGTCGACGGCGAGAACCGACGCCCATTCGACGTCGGGGAGGTTCCGCTCGACCCCGAGGACATCTGGTTGCCGGCACAGATGCCCCCGGGCGAGCCGTATCCGACCAGTCGGCGGGTCACCGGCACCTCCTCGGACGGACGCCTCGTCTGCCACGACGTGACCTGGAACGACGTGCCCGAGGCGGACCCGTACAGCGTGGGCTGGCACCCCGGCGAGGACACACCCGCGTTCATCATGAACTCGGCGACCGCGAACACCGATTGCGACGTCCTCCTCGACACCACGACCGGCGAACCCGTCCGCGTCCCCGGAGCGACCCTCGACGGCGCCGTGTTCGGGCCGCAGGGCGAGACCCTGCTCGGAGTCATCCGGGATGACGGCACCGGCTACGAACTCCGTCTCATGGACGCCGATTGGCAGCTCCTCGACACGCGGCTCATCAGCGGCCTGGACCTGGACTACGAGGGCTCGAGCGCACTGCGGTCCTACCGCTGACCCCGAAGGCTCCGGCCGACGTCGGGCGGGACCCGTCGATCGACGGGTCCCGGTGGTCAACTCAGCTTCGCCGATTCGGCGAGGATGTCGTCCCGATCACCCAGCAGGACGGCACGGTCCGCGGTCCTGGTGAGCAGGTACTGCGCGCGTTCCCGCAGCCGCGCGTCATGCCTGCCGCAGGCCGCGACCAGCTTGACGCAGCTGAGCAGGACCAGACGGCCGCTCCGGGACGCCAGGCAGCCGACGTACGCGTCGAATCCGAGCACCAGTTCGTCACGGCACCTGTCGAGGTCGGCGCTGCCGAGTCCCGTTCCGGTTTCGCAGAGGCGGCCGGAGTTGATGTCCGCCAACAGGTGTATCGCGGCGTCGACGGCGGGCGCGCTCGCCGTCCACAGCAGCGACACCAGGCACGGCGTAACGGCTTCGGCCGCGCGGCCGCGCGGTCCGCACTGCCCCATGAGGCGGCGGACCCGCTCCACGGCGTGTTCGGCGGCGCGCTCGCTGTCGGCCCGCGTCAACGCGCGTATCGCCTGCGGGAGCCGGTCCGGAGGGTCGACCGTGTCCGTGAGATCAGACCAGTCGTATCTGGCCAGTTCCCACTCCACCATCATCGTCTTCACTTCTGTTCCCACACTGTGCACTTCTGCCCCTAATGGACATCGGCCGAGAGCGACACGCTCTCGCGGTGTTTCGGTCAGATGGGGACGGGCGACCCCGAGCCTCACGACCTCTTCTTTTCACCAGTGTGACCCACCCTCGCCAGGCGAGGCGCCCCGGCATGTCGAGCGAACCCGACGCCACGGATCCATCGTTGTCTTTATCCACAGTGTTCACGATCCCGCGAGTGAAGACGGGACCACCGACGGACGACGGGCGACGGCGACACGCGCCGAAACGCGCCGACCGCTATCGTCGACACGATCCAGGAATGAGGAGTGGAACCGTGACCGGCGACGACGTGATACGCCAGCTGGAAGAGGAACTACAGACCCTCTTTCGCGCCTCGCGAGCCGCCACCCGCGACCTCGCGCGCGAGGTCCATCCCCGGCTCGACCGGACGACGTACCCGATGCTGACGCTCCTGACCAACGGCGCGCGTCGATCCTCCGACATAGCGCAGATGCTCGCGCTCGACAAGTCCACCGTGACGCGTCAGATCGACGCCGCCGCACGCCTGGGCCTCGTCCGCCGCGTTCCCGATCCGAGCGACGCGCGAGCCCGCCTCGTCGTACTCGAACCGATCGCCGAGGAGACCATCGCGCGGCAACGCTCCGAACGACGTGAGCGGCTGCGCGTCGCCCTCGACACGTGGGACGCCGCGGAGCTGGCGGACTTCGTCCGATTGCTGCGCAAACTCCACTCGACCGACCTGCGGTGACCCGACTCACCGTTCGCCCGTGACCTGGCGCTCCACCGGGAGGTAGTGGCGGCGTCGACACCTGCCCGACCACCGTCGCGAGAGAACCAGATCACACCGGAAGACGACGATCGGCGTTGCCGGTCCCGCGCGCCCTCGATATGGTTGCAGATAGCAATTAATTCATGGTGGGATTCCTCGGCCCGCATTCTCCATTCATCAGTGGTGACGCATCGACGCGTGATCCGCCGAGGCCACCGGTCAACGTCAATCGGGAGACCATTCGTGTCAACGACCAGCGAGCAGGCGCCGGACGCCTCCATCGCCGCGCCGACGGAACTGTCCGCCGAGGAATCCGGGCGCATGTCGCATTCGGAGATCGTCAAGGCCCTCGTCGGCATGCTCATGGCGATGATGACGGCCTTCCTGTCGTCCACGATCGTCTCGATCGCGCTGCCCACGATCATCACCGAACTGCGCGGCTCCCAGAGTCAGTACACCTGGATCGTCACCGCGACCCTGCTCGCCTCCACCGCGTCGACCCCGATCTGGGGCAAACTCGCCGACCTGTTCGACAAGAAGCTCCTCATCCAGATCGCGATCACGATCTTCACTCTCGGATCGATCGCCGCCGGCTTGTCCCAATCGACCGAGGTCCTCATCGTCTGGCGTGTCATCCAGGGACTCGGCCTCGGCGGACTCCAGGCGCTCGTCGTCATCGCGATCGCCGCGATGGTCAGCCCACGCGAGCGCGGCAAGTACATGGGCCCCGTCGCCGCCATCATGTCGGTCGCGACCGTCGCCGGGCCACTCCTCGGGGGCCTCATCGTCGACACCAGCTGGCTGGGCTGGCAGTGGTGCTTCTTCGCCGGAGTCCCCCTGGCCGTCGCGGCGCTCATCGTCGTCCAGCGGACCCTGCACCTGCCGGTGATCAAACGCCCCGTCAACATCGACTACCTCGGCGCGGGCCTGATCGCCAGCGGCGTCAGCGCGCTCCTGATCTGGGTGACGCTCGGCGGAAACCAGTTCGCGTGGAACTCCACGACGTCGTGGGCAGTGGCGGGAATCGGCGTGGCCCTCCTGGCCCTGGCGATCATCGTCGAGGCCCGCGCGAAGGACCCGATCATCCCGCTGCGGCTGTTCCGCGACCGAACGACGGTCCTGGCGACCGTCGCCAGCATCGCCGTCGGCACCGCGATGTTCGGCGGCGCCGTGTTCCTCGGCCAGTACTTCCAGATAGCGCGCGGCTACTCTCCCACCGAGTCCGGACTGCTGACGCTCCCGATGGTGATCGGCTCCATGATCACGTCCTCGGGCTCGGGCTGGCTCATCACCCGTTTCGGCCGCTGGAAAATCTTCCTCGTCTCCGGTAGCGCATTCATGGTCGCCGGTTTCGCGCTGCTCGGGTCGATCGACCACGAGACGAACATGGTCCTCATCGGCACCTACCTGTTCGTCCTCGGCGTCGGCATGGGCATGCTCATGCAGAACCTCGTGCTGGCCGTGCAGAACTCCGTCGCACCATCCGATCTGGGCAGTTCCAGCTCGACCGTGGCGTTCTTCCGATCGCTCGGTGGGACCGTCGGGGTGTCCGTGTTGGGCGCGGTACTCGCGACCCGGGTCGGCAACCTGATCTCCGACGGCCTCGCCGCCATCGGGATCGACGTCGCCGACGCTCCGGGCGGCGAAGAGGTCGGCATCGGACAGCTCGACGAGTTGCCGGCCCCGCTCGCCGACATCGTCCGTGCCGCCTACGGGGACGGGACCGCCACGATCTTCCTCATCGCCGCGGCCGTCGCGGCCGTGTCGTTCCTCGTCGTCCTGTTCATCAAGGAAGTGCCCCTGCGGACGCAAAGCGGGATGGAGGCTCAGCTGGCCGAGGCGAGGGCCACCGAAGTCGACCGACCGAAGGCCGTCGTCGGTTAGACCCATCGACGAAACGGGCGCCCACACCGTCGGGGGCGCCCGTTTCGCGTGCTGGGCGTGTCGCCCGGCTCAGGGACATAACGTCGTGATACCCATACCGAGCGCGACACGAGGAGGTAGGGATGGCGACACTTGAACCCGGCGAGGTGTCGGTTCCGCTTTCGATCATTCGCACCTTCGTCGCGCCGCGCGCCGAGGTCTACCGCAATTGGGCGAACACCGAGGACCTCTCCGCCTGGTTCAGCCCCGACGGCTACACGGTGACACGCGGCCGAGTGGAGGCGCGGGCGGACACCACGTGGTACATCGACTCCGAATCGGAGACCGGGCAGAATCGACGCGAATTCGGGCTGTTCCGCGAGACGGTGGACCCGAAACGGCTCATATTCACGCTGACCCAGCAGGACGGCGAGGGGCACTCCGAGCAGCAGACGCTCATCACCGTCGTCTTCGCCGATCAGGGAACGATGACCGAGATGACCTTCATTCAGACCGGACTCCCGGCGTCGACTCGAGACCTGAACGCGCAGGGCTGGACGGAACGCTTCGACAAGCTGGACAGGCATCTTCGTGGCGAGGAACCCTCATCGGACTCCGGCGCGAGCGAGGCGGAGGTTCGCCGCGACCTGAACGAGTTGTTCGAGGACGGCGCGGCGAGGGATCTCGACGCCGTGATGACGAAGTTCTCCGACGACGTCGTGTCGTACGAACCCGAGGTGCCGCTCGTCCACGACGGAACCGACGACCTTCGGGAGGCGCTTCGCCGCGACTTCGACCAGGTCGACGGCGGGTTCCGTTGGGACGTACCGGATCTTCGTGTGGTCGTACGGGACGACATCGCCGTCACGTGGGGCTTGAACCGGACGCGGCACGAGGGGCCCGACGGCGAGACCGTCGAGTCGTGGTCACGGGGAACGCGGGTGTTCCGCCGCGCCGGTGATCGATGGCAGATCATCCATCAACATGTGTCGTTCCCGTTCGACCCCGAGACGGGAACGGCGGTCAGGGATCTGACGCCCTGACGTCTCGCGGGGTCGTCTCACGAGCGATCCAGTCGAGGTAGGCGGGAAGGCCGGCGTCGATCGGCGTCGCGATGATCTCGGGCACGTCATAGTCGTGGAGCCGTTTGATGTGCTCCTCGAGAGTGGCGTACACGGCCGTCTTGAAGGTGACCGTCCATTCCTGTGACGATTGGACGGCGCCCTCCCACCAGTAGGTGCTCGTGACGGGACCGAGGACCTGCGCACAGGCGGCGACCCTGGCCTCGACCGCGCTCCGCGCCAACGCGTCGGCCGCTTCGCGCGAACCGACCGTCGTCACCACCTGCACGAACCCGGTACCTGGCATGGGCGTCTCCTCTCGCCGACGTCACGCGTCGACGATAGCGTCCGCCCCCGAGGTGGGCCAGGCGTCGCGGGCGACGAGGTGCAGGACGAGCGCGGCGATGTTCCACGCGTCGTCGGCCCCATTGTGGTGGCGGCCCTCGAGCGGCAGTCCCGCGGTCTTCAACGCGCCGGCCATCCCCGGGCGACGGGGCAGCGCGAGCGCCTCGGTGAAGACGCGCTTGGCGTTCGTGTGCTCATCTGAGAACGGGTACGGCGCCCGACTGTCGCGAGTTTGCCGGCGGAACTGGTTGCGGTCGTAGTCACCCCAGCTCGCCCACGGCCGATTCCAACCGTCGTGTTCGTCGGCGAGAAGACGACACGCGGCGGTGAACGACATGCCCGCCTCCACATCGGCCTGAGTGTGACCGGTCAGCTCGGTGCAGAACGCGCTGACGGTGGAACGCTGTGGGCGGACCATGATCTGGTGCTTCTCGATCCTCGATCGACTGTCGAGATCCACGACGCACAGTCCGATCTCGATGATCTCGTTCGTCTGGCCCGGTGGGGGGTTGCCGGGCCAGCAGGTGGCCTCGACATCGATCACATTGAGTAGATTCATGCCCGCCACTGTTCCAGCGACCGGGTCGAACCGCACCCTGGTTTTCTCATGACCCCTGCGGGACGAGGGTTCTCGTGAAGAAGGCGACCGCCTCCGTGGCCACGGCGCGACGAACGTCGACGCCGTCAGGATCATCGGCGAGGAACCAATAGTGTTCGACGTCGTCTCCGGCGGAAGATCCATCCACATCAGAGAGATACCGCGCGTAGCGTCGGCCGTTCTCGTCGGCAGGCGTTATGGTGTCGGCGCCGCCCCACCGGACGGCCATCGGGCGGTCGATCGACGCGAGACTGTCCTCGTCGACCATCGGCCCGATACTCGGGCACACGAGGAAGGCCGAACCGACGCGCGCGTCGCGAAGGTCTGCGGAGGCCAGGCCCGCCCAGGTGGCGCGTTCCTCCACCGTCGTCGCGTCGATGATCGCGTCGCGCAGGTCCGGATACTCGGGCACGGGAGGAATGGGGATGTCACCGCCGACGAGAGCGGTGAAACGATCCGGGTGGACGCGGGCGCCGAGCAGCGCGGCCACCGTGTAACCGCCGAGCGAGAAACCGAACGCGCCGACCGGACCCGTCGCGACATCGGCGGAGCGCTCCAGAGCGAAGGACAGGTCGAGCGGACGATCCCACCAGGCCGCGAACGCCTGCGGCGCGTAGCCGTCGATGTAGTTGTTGCCGTGATGGTCGACCCCGATGACGGCGAAACCGGCGTCGACGAACGGCTCCGTGGCCCACCGCATCGTCGTGGCGGAGCCGCCGGTGCCGTGCGAGACGAGGATCGTCGGCGCTCCGGGGAGACGCGTCCGGGGTTCGGTGACGTACACACGGACCGGCCGGGCCGCTTCCTCCGTCCAGTGACGACGCGTGTCGTCGGACCATTCGTGTACCCGTGTCTGCGTCATGGGCGAATGCTAGCGCCGCCTTCCCGGACTGAGACCATGATCTGGAACACTCACGAGAAGCGTTGCGGTGCAGCTAGTAGCGAACATGATGAGCGAAGCCTGTCCACTATGATCAATTCCAGGCCGAGCTCCCGACCACCCAGCGCGGGCGACTCGGGGGCCTCCGGCCTCCTCCCCAAGGTCGACGCTACCCCCACAACGCTGAAGCCACGCTAAAGCCGACTGAAGATCCTTTCAGGATCCCGCCGAGTCCGCGTCCGGACGACCGCACGACGCGAGGCACGGCAACGAATGCCGCGCCTCGCGTCTTCGCGTGTCCGAACGATGATCGGGCGGTCAGCCGACCAGCACCGCCAGGCTCGCCGCCGACTCCGGATGTGCCGCCAGCAGTTCGGTCGACGCCGACCCCATCGGCGCGTCGGCCGACACCGGGGCCCACTCACCCTCACATCCAAGCAGCGTGGACAGAGCATCGGTCGGTTCGCGATGCCTGTCGAGCAGCGCGGCGACGGGGCCGTGTGCCGCCACGTCGACGACGGGCGCCGACGGGGCTGCGAGCCACGGTGGAACCCACGCGTTCAGGGCACCGAGCCTCGCCGGGAAGGTGCGACCCGCCTCGCGGGCCAGTAGCGGCACGAGGTCGGGAGCCTGGTCCTTGAACGTCTTGATGAGTTTCGGAAGCCATGGCAGGAGCACCGTGTCCGGAAGCCGCCCGAACGCCTTGGACAGCAGTTCGACCACAAAGGAGGTGAGCCGGGGGATCGACTCGAGGGTCTGCACGAAGCCGCTCAGGTAGGACGGGAACGAACCGACCACGAGAGGATTCGCCAGCAGACTGTCGCAGCGTTCCCGAAGCTCGACGAGCGTCAACGTGCCGAGTTGGAACTGCGCCGCCCAACGCAGCGCGACCTTCCCCGGAGACTCCGGATGTGACTGCTTCACCGCGAGTTCGAGCTGCGCGCGATCGCAACCGAGAGACAGGGCGAGCGCCTCCATCGTCACGAGGAAGCCGATCATCGCCGCGACCTGGCGGATACCCGTCTGGTCGTCGACGAACGCCGTCGGCAGGAGCGTGCAGTAGTGCGCGTACCCGACCTTGACGAACGACTCCGACCAACCGGGAAGCGTGGTGCCGCGCGTGCGGTAGTACGCGAGCAGCCGCCGGATACGGCGCAGCACCTCGGGCGCGTCGTCGACCGTGCGTTCGGCCGCGAGCAGTTCGACCGCGCGGTTGCCCAGTTCGTCGACGAGGCGCGGGTTGTCGAGGAAGACGATGGCGTCCTCCACGGCGGCCAGCGCGGTCGCCGCCGTCGCCTTGTCGGCCCACGCGACACGACGGAGCCGCTGCTCGAGTACCTGTTCGACGGTGACACCCTCGTAGCCCAGCTCGATGAGCGGTCGAACGTCACGCCCGAGCGAGACGTCCCAGCTCTCCTGGATGGACTTCTCGTCGAGTGTGCAGGCGCCCATGATGTTGCGGACGATGTGACTCGGCAGCAGGTACCGCAACATCCACAACAGCCTCGCGGCGGGCGCGAGCTCCGGACGGGCCGTCAGATCGATGAGGACACGTTGGACGGTCCGTTTGGAGGACTCGATACCGAGTGGCTTCAACCGATCGAAGACGTCACGGGCCAACGGAGGCAGCGCGTCGTACCCGACTCGACCGATCCGGTCCCCACCGAGCAGGATCTCGCACAGGTGGCGGACGTCGCGTCGCCCCGGCACCGTCTCCTTCTCGATGCAGGTGACGGCCGCGTCCTGGAAGTCGTACGGTGTCGGACGCGCCCGGTGTCTCATGCCCGCCAACAGGATCGACGTCTCGAAGACGGCGATCGCGTCGGCGGTGCTGGCGAGGTAGCCGTTCTTTCGGGCGAGCCGCACGATGTCGACGCACCAGCCGAGCAACTCCTCCTCGTCGAGGCCCCGAACGTCCGGCGGTTCGCCGAGGAACCCGGTCAGTTGATCGTCCACCGGCCTTCGCGGGGCGGGCACGACCGCCGTCGAGAGCGTTCCGTTCTTCAGCTTGCTGGTCAACGCGAAGGGCTTGACCCGCGTGCGGGAGCGTGCCTTCTTCCAGGTGGCCGTGGCGATCGACACCGAACCGGGCGCGAGCCCGAACTGCGATTCGATCGCGGAGTGGCTCGACGGGATCAGCCCGTACAGCCACTTCGTCTCCGTGCGCGGTGTGATCGTGAAGGACGTCGGCGGTGCGTCGAGCCCGAACTCGTCCACCCGACTGGACGCGTGGAACGCGCCGCAGACGTACATGCACGAATCCGGGTCGGCGCCGGATTCGGACAGGTGCTCCCGGATTCGCGTCCACATGTACCGTTCACGGTCGAGATCGACCGCGAAACGGCGGCTGTCCGGTGGCGTGAGCCGCCGGAACAGGCTTCCGATCAACGCCATGACCTGGCGGTACGTGGCGTAGTCGGCGCCCACGAGCGGTTGCTCGACGTACTGATCCCACCATTCCGACCAGTGCCGGACCTTGCCGTGATGCAGGAGGTGCTCCTCCAGTTCGGCGAAGCGCGGACGCAGATCGCCGATCTCCACGCCGACGGCGTCACCGTGCAGCGCGGAATCCTCGGGCTCGGTCTTGGTGTCCGGGTCGGCGTCGGGTTCGGTGGACGCCGCCCACTGGAACACGTGGTCGGTGGACCGGTCGACGAGGACCAGCTCGACGCCGGGTGTCTGCAACGCGTAGGCGATCGCCTGGTACTCGGCGGACGCCTCCGTGATCGGCGCGATCACCGACAGCGGCCCGGAACCGGGATCGTGCCCGTCGAGCCTAGAAGCGAACGCCTGCAACGCGACTGGAAGTTCGCAGTTGTGCAGCTCGGCCAGGATCGGCCGCATGTCCTCGCACAGTTCCAGGTAGATGACCGAGGGGGTCTTCTCGCGGAGGCGACGTGCCATCGCCAGCGCGGAGGCCGGCGAGTGGTGGCACACCGGGAAGATCTCCAGGCGTTCGCGCAGGGCACGGTCGACGTCGTCGACGAGGCCCGTGAGGATCTCGGCGAGCGTCTCGTGGGAGTCGGCGAAGGTGGCGGCGGCATCGTCGAGTTGCCGCCGCAACGCGCCGAACGGGTCATTCGTCATGACAACGTCGCGATCGCCTGTCGGCCGCCGTCGAGGAACTCGGTCCAATCTCCACCGTCCTTTTTACTGCGCGGCTCGATCACTCCGTGCAGGTACTTGTTGAGGATCGCGAGGTCCTCGGGGTTGCGACGAGCCAGTGATCCGACGAGCGACCCGGCGAGAGTGCCCGCCTTCAGCACCCTGTCTCCGAAGAAGTTGCTGTGCAGGATCGCGTCCTCCAGAACACCGATCTGCTCGGCCGTCGACAGGGCCGACTCCAGCTTGTCCTCCTCGTTGGTGGCGGACGCGGCGGCCGTGCGCAGGTCCGCGAAGCTCTGCAGCAGGATGTCCAGCAAGGTCGGCGGGACGTCCAGGTCGATGGAGTGACGGCGCAGGAGCTCCGTCGTACGGAAACGGACGATCTCCGTCTCGCTGCGCTTGTTCGTCACCACCGGGATCCGGACGAAGTTGAAGCGGCGCTTCAAGGCCGAGGACAGGTCGTTGACGCCCTTGTCGCGGCTGTTCGCCGTCGCGATGATCGAGAAGCCCGGCTTGGCGAAGACGGTGTTGTCGTCGTCGAGTTCCGGAATGGACACGTACTTCTCGGACAGGATCGAGATCAGCGCGTCCTGAACGTCACTCGTGGAGCGGGTGAGCTCCTCGAAACGGCCGATCATGCCGCGTTCCATCGCCGTCATGATCGGCGACGGGATCATCGAGTCCTTCGACTGGCCCTTGGCGATCACCATGGACACGTTCCACGAGTACTTGATGTGGTCCTCGGTCGTCCCCGCCGTGCCCTGGACCACCAGGGTCGAGTTCCGGCTGATCGCCGCGGACAACAACTCCGCCAGCCAACTCTTGCCCGTGCCCGGGTCACCGATGAGCAGGAGGCCCCGGTCGGACGCGAGCGTGACGATGGCGCGTTCGACGAAACTGCGGTCGCCGAACCACTTCTGCTCGACCTCACGATCGAGACCGTCGGCGCGTTCGGAACCGAGGATGAACAGCCGCACCATACGGGGACTCAACCGCCATGTGAACGGCTTCGCTCCGTCGTCGATGGACTCCAACCAGTCCAGTTCCTCGGCGTACTTCACCTCGGCGGGGGCGCGCAACAGATCATTCATGGACATACTCCTAGGTGAGAAACTTCTTCAGCTCGAACACGAGCTTCTTGACATTGCCCGACAGCACCGGCGTGCCGAGCGCCTTCAGGCGCTCCCGGAACCAGGGGTCGACGATGTTGCTGCCGGAACTGTTGACAGAGCCGACGGGAATGAACTTCACTCCGGACCGGTGGACGGAGGCGATCCCGTCGTACAGCGCCTGCGAACGGTCGAACTCGTAGAAGTCGGAGATCCACACCATCACGGTGTTGCGCGGATCGGTGATCTTCGGTTGAGCCATCGCCATCGCGACGGGGCCGTCGTTGCCGCCACCGAGATTGGTGCGCATCAACGTTTCGAACGGGTCGCTCACCCACGGCGTCAAGTCGATCGCGCGGGTGTCGAAGGCGATCAAATGGACATCCACTTTGGGTAGACCAGTGAAGATGGACGCCAGGATCGTGCAGTTGACCATGGAGTCGACCATCGAACCGGATTGGTCGACGACCACGATCAGTTTCGCCGGGGTCGTCCTCCGCGCGGTTTGCTTGAAGAACAGGCGATCCACATAGAGCCGCTCGTCCTCCGGGCTCCAGTTCGTCAGGTTCTTCCAGATCGTGCGTTGGATGTCGAGATTGCGGAACACGCGTTTCGGCGGGATGGAGTGATCGATCTGCCCGACGCTCGACGACTCGACCTGCGTACGCAGGACCTCGGCGACCTCGTCGATGTAGCGGCGGATCAACGCCTTGGCGTTGGCCAACGCGACACCGGAGAGATTGTGCTTGTCGCGCAGGAGCTGCTCGATGAGCGACATGCTCGGTGTGAGGCTCTTCGCCAACACCGGGTCGGCGAGTACCTCTCGCAGACGCATTCGGGAGATGAGGTCGCCCTCGATCTGTGTCAGCATCCCGCCGACCTCGTCACCGCCGGGATGGTTCTTGAGCTGACCGGGTTCACAACCCAATGCCTTCTCTAGCCAGCCCGCGTCCTTCTGCCAGGTGGACAGCTGGTTGGCGTCGACGTCGCCCGTGCCCGTCGCGAAAACGTTGATCAGCAGTTTCGACACCAGCGCCGCGCGGCGAACCTCGGCGGCCCCGACCGGGGTCTCCTCGTCGTCCTCGGAGGGTTCCAGGTCCATGAGGCCGTCGAACTCGGCCGCGAGTTCGGGGAAGCGCTGTACGACGGTGTCGACGGAGACCTGCGGGTCGAGCAGGACGGTGGGGAGGCCGGCGTCGTCCACGATGTCGACACTCGCGGACTCCAAAGTGGCCTGCTCCTCGCCGGAGAACAGTCGCGACAGCATCCGCCAGTACAGGACTTGGCGCCGGTTCTGCGCGGGGGTGGAGTCGGTGTTCATGTGCGCAGCAGCCTTCCCGCTCGTTCCCGCAGGACTCGCACGGAGTCGTTGCGTTCCAAGGCCTTGGCGACCTTCGGATCGGTCGGACCGGCGGCCCATTCTCCGTTGTGGATGACCGTCGGTTGACGCTTGACGGGTGTGAGGACCGCCAACGGCCGCAGCCGCCACGTCCCCGCGTCCCACCGGAGCAGACCGACGCACGCCGTCGAGGCGGTCACGTGCTTGGCCGTCATCGGACCAGCCGTCGGAAGGTGCGCGATGTCGAGGTCGAGAACGGCGCCGCCCAGGTCGAAGCGGGCCGGTTCGCCCTTGACGGCCTTGTAGGACTCGATGAAGACGGGCTCGGCGATCGCGACCGGGTGACGATCCGCCGGAGAGGCCGCTGGGGCGACCACCTCGCTCAGACACATGCGAGCCGCCGCGATCGGGTCGACTTCCTCACCGAGCGAGACCGCGACGTCGTTCCACGCCAGATCGCCGAGCGGGGTCACGGTCGCGTCGGTCAGTTTGACGGCGCGGCCCTGCGCCAACGCGGCGAGAAGGTTCGGGTGGTCGGCGAGCAGGACCCACATCGCGGGGCCGACGATCGTGTCGACCTTCGGCGCGGTCACCGTGATCCGGACGAGGCGTGCGGCGGAGCCGTCAGCGGGCTCGCACACGCCGTGGACCTGCGCCCCGAACATCGTCGGATGTTCGAAGAGCTCGACGCCGAGGATGAGGAGACGCCCGGAGAGAACCTCGTTCTCGGTGGTGGGGATGTTGTCTCGGGCGAGCAGCTCGGCTCGCGTCCACATGTCGGCCCAGCGCCGCGCCGGTATCTCCTCCATCGCCGCGATCGGCGCGCAGCCGTGCAGCTCGGCGGTGAAGCCGTCCAGGAGGACCGCGAGGCGGCGCCCCTCAGGCTCGGCGAAGAGGCCCTCGATGATCTGGTTGGCCCCCGACAGGGAGGCCTCGTCCACACCGAGGAGGCCCGTCACCGCCAGTTCCGCCAGCCAGGAGCGGGCGGCCCCGCGCAGCGCGGCCGTCGCGGCGCCGCCCTCGGTGACGGCGGGCGGGGGTGAAACGGCTCGGGCGCGGCCGATGGCGCCGTCCATCGCGGAGATCAGTGCGTCGTGAACCGCGCCGAGGAGCGCCGCGCGTGCGGCGGCGAGCGCCACGACGTGCTCATCGGCGAGCGATCCGGCGTTGATCTTCTCGATCGACTCGGCGACGCGGTCGCCGAGGGGGGTCGCGGTGAAGGCCGCGGTGAGAGCCGCCAGCGTGACTTCACGATCGGCGTCGGGGCGCGCGAGGCCCGTGACGAGTATGGCGTCGACGTCCGACACGAGTTTGAGGGCGTCGGTGACGCCGGTCGTTTCGTCGGCGAGCAGTGTGGTCAGTTGGTTGGCGAGCATCAGTGCGCCCCCATCGCGGGGAACCAGTGCAGTTCGGGGAGGGGTTCGGTCGTCACGGGGCGCTCCAGGTAGGTGAGGTGGCGCAGGAAGCGACTGAAGACGAGGGAGGACGGCTGGGGGCTCAGTCCGGCCGACCTCATATAGACGGTGATGCTCTGGTTCGGGTCGGCCTCGATCTTCAGGTAGCGGCTGACGCGATCGAGGCCGTACTGGACGACGGCTTCGGTCAGTAGGGCGTCGATGTGTTTGCAGGAGTGCGAGCCGCTCACGCCGCCGCAGCGCCGGTTGTTGTTCGTGCCGCAGCTGAACGAGAGGCTCTCGGCGGCGACGGAGGAGACGTACACGCGGGCGATGTCGGAGCCGCTGGAGACGACGCCTTGTACCCTGCCGTCCGCCAATTCGACGAACGGTACTTTCGCGAGTTTGCGGGGCGCGACGGGCGACAGTAGCCGAACCTGGCTACGGCGCGTGGTGTCGCTTGCGGGATCCACTGATCGACGACCTCCAAACAGTCGGTTCTCGGCCGCCTACGGCGACCATCCAATAAGGATATACGGGTGGCGTGGCGTGCCCGAGCGCAGCACGAGGCAACGCGAACACGCTGGGATTTTGGGCGCGAATCGCGCCGCAACTCAAACCACCGAGACACATCATGCCCCAGCGGTACGACATCAACGCATTCGAACCTGAAGCGCGCCTTCAGCTTCGAAACGAACGACCATTGTGGATGTCGCGATCGATCCAGAGTAGGTTAGGGTGCCCTAATGAACTTCTCGGTGCTCCTGCCGTTGAGCCTGGCGTACTCGCTCGCGTTCTGCGTCGCGTTCACGATTCTGCTCGTCACGACCGCCCTGATCGCCAACGACGCGTGGGTCCACGACTATCCACGGGCGATCCGGGACCGCTACGGCCCCAAGAGCGAACGCGGCCGGCGCGCCACGGTCGTCGCCGGCGTCGTCCTGCTGTTCGCGACGATCGCGACGCCGCTCATCGCGATGCTCGACCTCGCGGCCCGAACCGGCGCCACGCCGGGCTTCCTCGACGGCGCGATGTTCGGCGTGGTCATGATGCTCGCCTGGATCGTCTACGACCTCGTCGTCCTCGACTGGTTGCTGTTCTGCACGATCCGGCCCCGCTTCCTGGTGTTGCCCGGCACCGAGGACATGCCCGAGTACCGGGACAAGGCCTTCCACGTCAAGGTCATGGTCCCGAAACCGGTGCCGTGGCCGCTGCTGATGATCCCCGGCTACGCGGTCGTGGTCGGCGGCGTCACCTGGATCGCGTCGCTTCTCTGAGAAGACGATGCGGACGTTCGCGCCCCGGTTCGGGCGCGAACGTCCGTGCGTCAGGCCGCCTCCGACTCCTCGCGGAGGGCCGCGCGCAGCGCGAGCCGATGCGAGCGTCGGATCGTCGCCTGTCGATACGAGCGCTCGTCCTCGGTGGTGACGCGGCGCAGCGGCGGCACGTCCCGGGGGCTTCCCAGATCGTCGACGGCGACCATGACCAGCTGAGCGGTGGCGACGGTCGTGGCCGGCACCGATTCGTTCCAGCGATCGGCGGTCACCCGGACGGCGACCTCCATCGAGGTGCGGCCAGTCCAGGTGATGCGGGCGTCGGCGTGCACGACGTCGCCGACCCGGACGGCGACGAGGAACGCGACCTCGTCCATCGACGCGGTCACGGCGGGGCCGCCCGAGTNTCGGGCGGCGACGACTCCCGCGACGGAGTCGATCAGTTTCAGGATCACGCCACCGTGGACGGTCCCCATGAGGTTGGTGTCCTGCGGTCCCATGATGTGCGAGACGGTCAGCGCGGAGTCGGACGGGGGCCGCGCGGCTTCCTTGATGGTTCTCATGACGTTTCTCATCCCTCGATCGAACGGTCGGCCGCGCCGGAGTCGTCCGGTGCGGGGCGCGGCAGGTCTTCGGACTCGCGAGCAGTCGACGCGGGGCGTCGGGGCCTATTGGCCGTCGCTTCCCAGGCGGTCATCGCCCAGTGCTTCATGACGGCGGTCGTTCTCGCTCACCGCTGCGGGGCAGTCCCGGACTTCAACCGGGTTCCCTCCGCCGAATCCACGATGGATTCGGCGACGCCCACCCGGGGGTGGGCGACCAGCGCCGCATGCAGACTACGTCCGGTCCATACCGTGGGCGCCCGACCCGAGCCGGACTGTGACGCCCGCCCGCCTCGGGGCGATCGGCCTCACCGGTTTCGCCGATTGCCCCCGGCCCACCAATGCGGCAAAGTCACATACATGGATCTGTTGTGCACTATGTATCCGGTCGACGATCTGGACGCCGCGGCGGAGCTGTACCTCGCGGTCGGGTTTCGGGATGTGGCACGCCCCGACCAGGACACCATCCTGCTCGCGGGCGGCGAATCACCCTATGTGGAGATCATGTTGGAACGACATCCGGTGGAATCCGCGGCGGGCCCCGGTCCCATCTTCCGCATCCAGGACGTCGCCGCGTTCTGCGCGCTGCACCCGGAGCTGAACTGGATGTTCGGGCCCGTCCGGCTGCCGACCGGCGACTACGCGTTGTTTCGTGACACGACGGGCAACCCGGTGCGGCTCGTGGATTTCAGCGTCGACGGCGGTGGGCGGTACGCCCGATTGTTCAGGCCCTGATCGGGTCACCGAGCGGGACGGTCGCGAAACGGCGGTCGTCCCGCCACACCGAGTCAACGACCAAGCCGAAAGGTGCCCGTCAAGACGACGACGGATCGAGGCACCCGCGAAGTCGACCACGGCCCGTCCGAAGTCGCCGTCGGAAAAGCCGCCGACCGCCACGGCCGCAGGTGATCCGTGACGACGAGACGCGACGGCCCACGTGTCCACCCCGCCGCCCCCTGTGGCGTGCCGCAATCGCCCGATAGCCGACGACATCGCCCATCCTCGAGTCTCCCGACCGGCGTGTTTCGATGCCCCACTGAGGACTCACGCCCGCGAGGGCCCGGTGACCGGCATGAGGTTCCCGTTGCCCCGTCAGGGCCGTTCAAGACCCCTTCCGACGAGAGGGGCTCCTCCGCGAGGATGTACCGCGTTCGCGTTCGGGTTCCCGAACGAGGTCGCCCGCCACCCGAAACCAACCTGGTCCCCCACTCACCGGAGAACTCGACGAAGGAACTCGACGTCGCGTCCGATCGAGTGAACACGGACGCGATCGAGCGCGACCGAAGGACGAGCGGATCCGTGGGCATGGTCCACCCTCGATCCGTTCGCGCGGCGACGATCCGGCACCGACCATCGCCTCCGGATTCATCAGACGCGATTGAATATCCAGAGTATTCATCGTCCACACGGGACGTCGGACGGCTCGAGCGGCGATGACCTGGCCTGTCATGACCTCGCACACACGGTGGCCATTTGCGACATTACAGAGTTCCGAGCCGCAACGCATCGAATCCGTTGACCACTTCGATAGATCCGTTAGGTTTGCCCTTGTCCGAGAGACGTGTGCGAGAACGGCGAATCGAAGCCCTGCCGTCCCGCCGACCGTCGTCATGGTCCCCGGCCCCATGACGGCCGTCTCTCGGACACCTTTCGCCCATCCGCCATGCCTTCCGACCGGGCTCCGCACGGCGCGGTGGCGGCCGCGTCCGTCACTTTCGGAAAGACGACACGTCATGAGACCCACCATCAACGGCGCGCGCCTCGGCGCGTGCGCGTTCGCGGCGGGACTGGTCGCGGCCACCCTGGCAGCACCGGCCGCCGCCGACCCGCCCACCAGCACCGACGACGTCACGGCCCTGGCCGTCGCGGGTGCCCAAGCCCTCATCGCCAGTGACGACTCCCGTCTCGCCCTGTCCGACCGCGACGACACCACGCTCGTCAACGTCACCACCACCCTCGGCCTCACCTTCGCCGAGTACGAGCGCACCCACGCGGGCCTGCCCGTCGTGGGCGGCGATTTCGTGATCGCCACCGACGACACCGGCTCCGTCGCCTACGCCCAGTCGGCGCTCGAGACCGCGCTCGCGCTGGACGATCTGACGCCCGCCATCTCGGCCCGCACCATCTCGTCCCTCATGGACACCGCCGAGTCGCCCCGACTCGTCGTGTACGTCGGAGAGGGAACCCCCACGCTCGCGTGGGAGACCAGCGCCGTCACCCCCAACGAGGACGGCATTCTCGCCGAGGAGCGCCTGTTCGTCGACGCCGACTCCGGAGAGGTCGTCGGAACGATCACCGAGGTCGTCGCCGGCACCGGCAACACCTACTACAACGGACGCGGCGGCACGGTCGACTTCGCGACGACCACGAGCGGCTCGCAGTACGTCATGCGGGACCCGAACCGCCCCGGGGTCTCCTGCGCCCCGAGCAACGGCAGCCCGTACACCGATGCCGATGACGTGTGGGGCAACGGAACCGGAACCGACTTCGTCACCGCGTGCGTCGACGCGATGTACGCGGCCGGTCAGCAGTGGGACATGCTCGCCGAGTGGCTCGACCGCGACGGCATCAACGGCAGCGGCAGCGGCTACCCGATGTACGTGGGCCTGAACATGGTCAACGCCTACTGGACCGGCTCCAGTGCCCACTTCGGACGTTCCTCGGACAGCGCTCGTCAGCTGACCCCGACCGACATCGTCGCGCACGAACTCGGCCACGGCATCTTCCAGAACACGCCCGGCGGATCCGGCGGCGGCAACGAGACCGGCGGTCTCAACGAAGGCGCCGGAGACATCTTCGGAGCGCTCACCGAGTGGTACTCGGCGCAGCCCAACGACGAACCCCACGACCCCGGCGACTACCTCGTCGGTGAGGAAGGCGGCCTGTCCTCGCCCGGCGTTCCGATCCGGAACATGCCCAATCCCGCGGCTCACAGCCACCCGTCGTGCTGGTCGACCAGCATCCCCGGCACCGAGGTGCACGCCGGGGCGGGACCGATCAACCACTGGTTCTACCTCCTCGCGGAGGGAACCGCGGCGGGCGGTCCGGGTGTTCCGGGCAGCACCACCTGCAACGGCACCACGATGCCGGGCATCGGCATCGAGACCGCTGGGAAGGTCTTCATGGGAGCCCTGATGGGCAAGACGTCGTCCTGGACGTACGCGAAGGCCCGCCAGGCGGCCCTGTCGTTCGCCGCGACGACGCCCCTGTTCTCCACCTGCGCGGAGTACAACGCGACGAAGGCCGCGTTCGACGCGGTCAGCGTGCCCACGACCGGGGACCCCGCGTGCAGCAAGGGAGGCGAGCCCGGCGCGCCGAGCGCGTCGTTCACCGTCGACTGCGATGACGCGACGCTGACGTGCACCTTCGACGGAACGGCGTCGACCGGCGAATCCACCGTCACCGCTTGGGCGTGGGACTTCGGCGACGGCTCGACCGGCACCGGCTCGACCGCGACCCACACCTACGCGGCCGGGACGTATACGGCGACGCTCACCGTGACGGACGCAGAAAGCCAGACGGGAACCGCCACGAAGACGGTGACCGTCGGGACCGATCCCGGCCTGTGCGGCGGACACGAGTCGATCAACGCCGGTTCCCTGAGCGCTTCGGGAGACTCCGAGACGTACGCGTACACGGCGGCGGCCGGCGTTCACGAGGGTTGCCTCGACGGCCCGGACGGCGTCGACTTCGACCTGGAACTCCAGAAGCTCAGCGGTTCCAGCTGGGTGACGGTGGCCAGGTCGATCAGCTCCGGACCGGACGAGGACATCACGTACACCGGAACCGCCGGTGAGTACCGCTGGGTCGTCGAGTCGTACCGCGGCACCGGCGACTACACCGCCGGATTCACCAACCCTTAACACACCGTTCGCCCGTCCTGACGGGTGATCGCCGAGGGCCCCNCGCGAATCGCCGAGCGGGGCCCTCGGCACGCCTTCTCCGTTCTCGGCGAGCGCCGTCACATTGCGCGCGTCGGCGCGCGTCGAGTACCGTTCACACCCCCCACGCGAAATCGCCCCCAAGGAGCACCATGCCGCACTGCCCACAGCGGACGATGTCGGGTCGTTCGGCCCGGATGCGGCGCATGTGATGCTGTACTGGCCCATTCGGACGATCCTCCGTCCGCTCGTCCTGCTGTTCTTCCGACCGAGGGTGCGGGGGCTCGACAACGTCCCGCGCCGGGGGCCGGTCATCCTGGCGAGCAATCACCTGTCGGCCCTCGATCCGGTGTTCCTGGCGGTCCTCGTCCCCCGCAGGATCGCGTTCCTGGCGAAGGACGAGTTCTTCAACGGGAAGGGTCTCAAGGGCGCCATCGTGCGTCGGTTCATGTACGCCGTCGGGCAGCTGCCCATCGACCGGTCGGGGGGCACGAGTTCGGCCCGGACGCTCAACGCCGGCGCCACCCACGTCGTCGACGGCAAGGCCCTGGGCATCTATCCCGAGGGCACGCGCAGCCCGGACGGTCGCCTGTATCGGGCGCGCACCGGTATCGCGCGGCTCGCGCTCGACACGGGTGCGCCGGTCGTGCCGCTGGCGATGATCGGGACCGGAGAGATCCTGGAGCGTGGGCGCCTGCTTCCTCGGATGCGGCGGTTCGAACTGCGGGTCGGCACGCCGTTGCGTTTCGAGCGGCCGGACGACGAGCCCACCGCGGCGACGCTGCGGTCCGTCACGGACGAGATCGGCGACGCGATTCACGCGCTCAGCGGGCAGGAGTACGTCGACACGTACGCCTCTCAGGCGCGACGGTCCCGCCCCGCATCCTGACCTCGGTCAGTCATGGGCACCGACATCATCCGACCGTGCCCCATCAGTGACATATCCGTGACCCCACCGCATTGCCGGTGACGTTCGGACCGAATACCGTATTGACGGATAGCAATACGACAATATTCACGGTGGTGTCATGAACGGTCCCGTGCCCGCCATCCGCCCCACCGCGTCCGGCATCGATCGACAGAGACTGGCCGAGGCGCTGCGAACCGGCCCGTTCGAACACGCGCTCCGCGAGGCGATACGCCTCAGTGGACTGACACTGGAGCGTCTGCGACACCACCTCGGCCGCCGGGGAATCAAGGTGAGCGTCTCGGCATTGAGCTACTGGCAACGCGGCGGAAACCGGCCCGAACGACCCGAGTCGCTCCGCGCCCTGCGCGCCATCGAGGACGTTCTCGGACTGCCGGAGAACGCCCTGATCGCGCTGCTCGGACCCCGACGACCGCGCGGGCCGCGCCCGACCGCGGAACTCGCGCCACAGGCGGGAACGCTGTCGACCATCCTCGCCCAGTTCGCGACCGGCGACGCCGCCATCGTCGAACCTTCCCATGGCCTGTCGTGGCAGTGGATTCACGAGCAATGCGTGTTCGACGACGAGGGACGACTGGCGAGATCCCGCAACATCCGGGTCATCCAGTCCAAAACGGACGGACTGTCTCGAACGGTGCTGGTGTTCCGGATGCGCGACGCCACCGTCGATCTGCGCTGCGTGCGGGGAGCGCGAGCCGGACGCAGTCGGCATGACAGCGAAAGCGGCTACGCCGTCTTCGAGCTGCTGTTCGATCACGCCCTGCGCGGCGGCGACACCCTGCCGATCGAGTTCGACCTCGACTTCGGCCCCGGTGACAGGGAACCGTTCATCCACCGCACCTTCCAGGCCCCCGTCCCCGGTTATCTCCTCGAGCTCCAGTTCGATCCGGCCGCGCTCCCCGTGCGCTGTCAGCGCTTCTATCGGGCCGACCGTTCCGCGCCGCCGCACGAGATCGGCGAGCTGTTGCTCGACGCCCGACACCGCGTCCACCTGCTGTCCCAGGGGTGCCAGGCCGGGATCCACGGGGTCCGTTGGGAATGGGACTGAAAGGCTGCGGTCCGGTGGCGGTACCGATCGAGTATATATTGATTTAGCTATATGCCTCCATTAGGATCTCCGTCGGCAGTGGACCTGCCAACCGACGACGCGCTCCCCCGTCACTCCATCCCGACGGCCTCGCGCGTCTCATCCCCTTCAGGAGTCTGCATTGCGAAACCGCCCTCGTCGGCTCATCAAAATGGTCATGGCAATGGGAGCCTGCGCTCTCATCGCGATCGGCTCTCCCGCCGGCGCGAACCCGATGGCCGACGCCGTCACCGCCGATGACTGTCTCCCCGGTTCCGACCTGCGTACCAAGTCCGGCACCGAAGTCCACGACCCGAACGAATTGTCGCCGGCCCAGGCGGTGGCTCGTGAGCGGGAGGTCAACTCCATACTCGCGGGTCTTCCCACCCACCGGACGACGATCCAGGCACAGGTCACCATCCCCGTCGTCTTCCACGTGATCATGGAGAACGACACGCGCGCCGGCGGTAACCTGCCGGACAGCATGATCGACGCTCAGATCCGTGTCCTCAACGAGGCGTACGCGGGTGCAACGGGCGGACCCGACAGTGGGTTCCGCTTCGAGCTGGTCAAGACGACCCGCACCGTCAATCCCGCCTGGTACGGCGTTGGCTACGGCTCCGCCGAAGAGCGCCAGATGAAGTCGGCGCTCCGTGAAGGCGGAAACGACACGCTCAACGTCTACGCCGCCAACATCGGCGACGGTCTCCTCGGTTGGGCGACGTTCCCCCAGCGCAACGCCTCCAGCACCGACGGCGTCGTGATCCTCAACGAGTCGATGCCGACCGGCAGTGCCGCGCCGTACAACCTCGGCGACACCGCGACCCACGAGGTCGGGCACTGGATGAACCTGTACCACACCTTCCAAGGTGGATGCAACGGCAAGGGTGACCACGTCGACGACACGGCTCCCGAGGCGTCCCCCGCCTTCGAATGTCCGACCGGACGCGACTCGTGCACCAAGAAGTCGGGTACCGACCCGATTCACAACTTCATGGACTACACGCACGACAGTTGCATGTTCGAGTTCACCACTGGACAAGTGAGCCGGATGCAGGACGCGTGGACCGCTTACCGCGCATAACGATCAGATGGCGGCCGTCCACTGTGATGGCCGCCATGTCCGTGCCCGCGCCTCCTACAGACCCTCCATGGTGATGATCTCGTCGACGATGACCGGCACGGGCGACTCGGCGGACAACACGAGAACGTCCTCCTCGATCAACGGAACCTCCTCCGCCGCCAACTGCGAGTCCAACATGGATGCCTTCATGAAGTGGCCCTGGCGACCGATGAGCCGGGACGCGATGACGTCGCGCGAGGCCGTCAGGAACGCGATGCGCAGCCACGAGCGGTCCAGCTTCAGCTGGGCGCGATCGACGCGTTTCAGGGCCGAGCAGGCGACGACACCGCTCACGCCCTGGGCGATCCAATCGTCGAGGTGCTGTCCGATCGACCACAGCCACGGACGGCGGTCCGCGTCGTCAAGCGGCTCGCCACGCGACATCTTCGCGATGGAGCGCGACGAGTGCAGGTCGTCGCCGTCCATGAACTCCCAGCCGAGCCGGTGTGCCAGGTGTTGACCGACCGTCGACTTCCCCGTCCCGGCGACACCCGCGACCATGATCACCTGAGGTTCTCCCACGGCATCAGCTTAGGAGCTGGGGAGGCCGCCGTCGGCACCGAACGACACCGATCAACCGCCGGAGTGGTCCAGCTCCGCGCCTTCCGGCACCGCGTCGTCGTCCCGATCGGACAACCACCCGTCCGGCAGCGTGACCCTCTTCGGGCTGTTGGTGCGGCCACGCGGCTGCCCGATCGCGGCCTGCGGGAACGGCTGGGAGCGGTCGAGAAGCGCGAGCAGGTCGTCGAGCTCGGTCAAGGAAGACGCCATGGCGAGGGAACGACGCAGTTCGCCACCTACGGCGAAGCCCTTGAGGTACCAGGCGACGTGCTTGCGGAAATCCGCGACGCCGTGCTGTTCGGCCGACACGTGACGGCGCTTCTCCGGCCGGTCCCGGAACGTCCCGGCGTCATCTCCGGTGCGGGGCAGCGACGCGTCGGAGTACCAGTCGACGAGGAGTTCCGCGTGACGCCGCATGATCGTGGCGACCTCTCCGAGTGAAGGCATGACCCGGGTCGGACGGCCCGCGAACGCGGCGGCGAGATCGGCGAACAACCACGGCCGTCCGAGACAGCCGCGGCCGACGACGACCCCGTCACAGCCGGTCTGCTGGACCATGCGGACCGCGTCGTCGGCCTCCCAGATGTCCCCGTTCCCGAGGACGGGCACGCCGAGGGCCTGTTTGAGGGTCGCGATCGTCTCCCAGTCGGCGGTGCCGGAGTAGCGGTCGGCCGCGGTGCGCGCGTGCAGCGCGACCCAGGCGACGCCCGCGTCCTCGGCGATCCGGCCCGCGTCGAGATACGTGAGGTGGTCGTCGTCGATGCCCTTGCGCATCTTGACCGTGACGGGGATCGATCCGGCGGCGGTGACGGCCGCCGAGACGACCTGCCCGAAGAGCCGCCGCTTCCACGGCAGCGCCGAACCGCCGCCCTTGCGGGTCACCTTCGGGACGCTGCAACCGAAGTTGAGGTCTATGTGGTCGGCGAGGTTCTCCTCCACGACCATCTCGACGGCCTTGCGCACGGTCGCCGGATCGACGCCGTACAACTGAAGGCTCCGACGGTCCTCGTTGGGACCGAAGGCGATCATCCGCAGGGTCTTCGGGTTCCGCTCCACGAGGGCCGCCGTCGTGATCATCTCGCACACGTAGATGCCCGCGCCCTGCTCGGCGCAGAGGCCCCGGAAGGCCACGTTCGTGATGCCCGCCATGGGAGCCAGCACCACGGGCGGGTCGACGGGGGTGTCGCCGAGGGTCAACGTCGATGTCACGTCGTCGAGCATGACATATCGCCGTATGAGCGCATCAGGGCCGAGACCGACGCGGTGGCTCGGCCGGCCGTCGGCGGCACTCGCGTCGTTCGGCGCGGAGCGCGTCGGCGTCCGGCCGGGACGTCACTCCGGCGGAGTCGCATGCGGTGAGCTCGGAGCGGGCACCGTCCGCGACCGCCCTACCGCGCGAAGGGCCGATCGTGGTGGCGATTCGCCGCGGACTCGTCGCTCCCGTCACCTGGACGACCCCGTCGAAGCCGCCGTTCGATCTCGGAGCCGATGGCCCGCCAGCCGAGGTTCGCGGGTGGCGGTCGGTGCGCGCGAGCACGTTGTGGCTGGAGCGCCTGTCGGAACGCCCGGCAGCCACCGATGCGCAATGGAACATCGTGCCGTGATCAGGGAAAACCTTGTGGACTGTCGACATCACGCGCGTGGGGCGTCCGCGAGGTCCGAAAATCCGGTGTCGGCCCCGGCGGTGCCGAGTATCGTGTTCCGAGCGAGCAGGACGCGACGAGGCGACCGAATCACTCGCCTCCAAAGGTGGAAATCTTCACGCCACCGCAACTCCTTACCTGGTTAAGGCGTTGTACTTGCGGAAGGAGTACCCGTCACATGCCACGCTCACGACGCTCGATCGCTCATCCTCCGGTGCTGTCCACCGCCGACCACGCCGTCGCCGAGGCCGAATTCCTCGGGCAGGCGACAGCCGTCGCGGAGGTGATCGCCCGGCAGCCGTTCGAACGGCCCGCGCGCATCCCGGACAGCCCCGCTGCACTGTGGATGTCCGAAGGCAAGAAGCGATTCCAAGTCGACTGCGTCGACGAGGTGCCCGACGCGCTCCGCGACTGGGTCGCCCCGATCGTCGTCGTCACGACCATCGCGTAGCGCGGCCCGGACCGCTCCTGATCACAGATCACGACACGCCTGGATCGAACGCGGACGGCGTTCTTCACTCTCCACAGTGGGTGGGGATGTGCGGCCGGGCGAGACGTCGACGTTCAACGCATCCGCACTCGGCCCAGAACGATGGCCACCGATTGGGCCGGGCCGCGAGAACAAGAAGACCGGGTCGGCCCCGTGTCGTCGACAACGAACGCCGCGCCGAAATGTTCGGAGTGGACAGACGTCCCGACCTGACGACGACGCCACGGCCCGGAGAGCTCCGTCGGTGAATCACGATCGGCCTCACCGGGATGACGCGAGCCCGGGACCGCGCCCAACGCGAACGGGCGCCACCGGCGAACCGGTGACGCCCACGCGAAAGTCGGATCAGCAGCCGGGAAGCCGCTCGATCAGGTAAGACTCCACCTGCGACAGCGATACGCGCTCCTGCTTCATCGAGTCGCGATCGCGCACCGTCACGGCGTCATCGTCCAAAGTGTCGAAATCGACCGTGACGCAGAACGGGGTACCGATCTCGTCGGCGCGGCGGTAGCGACGGCCGATCGCACCGGCGTCGTCGAAGTCGACGACCCAACGCTTCCGCAGGTCCGCCGCCAACTCGCGGGCCTTCGGCGACAGCTTCTCGTTGCGCGACAACGGCAGCACCGCGACCTTGACCGGAGCCAGACGCGGGTCGAACCGCAGGACCGTGCGCTTGTCGACGCCACCCTTGGTGTTGGGGGCCTCATCGACGTCGAACGCCTCGATCAGGAACGCGAGCACGGACCGGGTCAGACCGGCGGCGGGCTCGATCACGTACGGGACCCAGCGCTCGCCCTTGGCCTGGTCGAAATAGGACAGATCGACGCCCGAGCCGCGGCTGTGCGCCGACAGGTCGAAGTCGGTGCGGTTGGCGATGCCCTCGAGCTCGTCGAACTCCTTGCCGCCGAACTTGAAGCGGTACTCGATGTCGACGGTCCGCTTCGAGTAGTGGGACAGCTTGTCCTTCGGGTGCTCGTGCCGACGCAGGTTCTCCTCCGAGAGACCGAGGTCGAGGTACCAGTTCCAGCGCTCGTTGAGCCAGTACTCGTGCCATTCCTCGTCCGTGCCCGGCTCGACGAAGAACTCCATCTCCATCTGCTCGAACTCGCGAGTGCGGAAGATGAAGTTGCCCGGGGTGATCTCGTTCCGGAACGACTTGCCGGTCTGCGCGATACCGAACGGCGGCTTCTTGCGCGCCGCCGTCTCGACGTTCTTGTAGTTGATGAAGATTCCCTGAGCCGTCTCGGGGCGCAGGTAGTGCAGGTTCGACTCGTCCTCGACGGCGCCGAGGAAGGTCTTCATCAGACCCGAGAACATCTTCGGCTCGGTGAACGCTCCCCGCGTTCCACAGTTGGCGCAGACGAGCGACGACAGACCGTCGGTCGGCTCGTGGCCGTGCTTCGCCTCGTACGCCTCGATGAGGTGGTCGGCGCGGTACCGCTTGTGGCAGGACTGGCATTCGGTCAGCGGGTCGGTGAACTCCTCGACGTGACCGGTCGACTCCCAGACCTGACGTGCCAGCACGACCGCGGAGTCGAGGCCGACGACGTCGTCACGCTGCTGCACCATCGAGCGCCACCACTGGCGGCGGACGTTCTCCTTCAGCTCGACTCCCAGCGGACCGTAGTCCCACGCCGAACGCGATCCGCCGTAGATCTCACTCGACGGGAACACGAAACCACGGCGCTTGCAGAGGCTGACGAGAGCGTCAATGCTGTCCATAGACACGGTGAAATTCTTCCATCCGGCTGGCGGTCGGTTGTGGTTCGCCGGGCAGATCGCCCGGTCCAAGGGGTCGCGGACCCCACGTCCATACGTGACGAAGAACGCGACCGAGATGACAGCGTACTCGTCGCCGTTACGTCACCGCATTCGGATTACCAGCCGCAGACCTGCATCGCGCCGTTCTCCGGGTCGACCCTGATCACCAGCGTGACCTTGCCCGTCGATCCGTCCTCTGTGGTGAATTCGGCGGGCGCGACGGGGTCGCCCTCCTGACTGGTGCCCGCAGGCAGGAGTTCGTAGTCCGTCACCTGAAGTGACTCCCAGTCGGTGGTGAACTGATCCAGCGATATCGCCTGTCGCCGATCCGCGCACAGCTCGTCGTACGCGTCGTCGTACCGGTCGGCCACGATGTCGTCGAGGAACTTCGCCGCCGTGTCCTCCGTGCGTTCGAGGATCTCGCCGTTGGCCCACACGAGGATCGACACCAGACCGACCCCGCCGCCACCGCAAACGAGCAGACCGGACAACACGCCGAGGACGATCCACAGAACGAGCTTGTTGCCGTCGCGGTCGCGAGGCGGTGCGGCGAACGGGACGACCGCGCCGGGGCCGACGGGAGCCGAGACCGGCTCGGGTGACGGCGGCGGCGACGGCACCGACGCCGTCGGAGGGGGAACCGGGGATGGCGAGGTCATCAACGGCGGCCTTCGTTAGTCGAGCGGACGGTCGCGGAGCCGGTCGGTGGCGGACGCGCGATCGCTGTCGCGCGTCTCGATCTCGCCGTCGACGACCGCGAGATTGATCTCGAACGCCGACGCCTCCGGGAGCGCCCGCGCCAGCAGCGGCGTCGCGTACAGCTTCACGTCGTAGGAGGACAGGGCGCGTCGATAGTCCCCAACGGTCCCCCACCGCGTGACGAGTATCCACGTGCCCGGGTCGTCGAGGCTGCCACCACATTCGCCGCGCAGGAAACCACGGCAGGCCGACAGGGCGCGCAGTGCGGCCGTCGCGTCAGTGCTGAACGCGTCGACGTCGTCGGGCTCCACCTGGAAACGATTCACGACCAGCATGTGGCGACTTTCTCCCAAGACGGCATATGCTGACGCTACCGGAAGCGCCGATCCGCGACCTGCGGCAGGCACCAGCAATCGAAAGATGTTTACCGTGAGCGACAAGGGCACCACCGCCACCACTCCCGATCAGTCGACGGGCGGCGAGGCGCCGTCGGAGGCGACCGCCCGGCTGCTTCAGTGGCTCGAACGACTCCCGAAGATCGCGGTGTTCGCGTCGGTCCTCGTCATCACCGTCGGAATCCTCATGACCCCCGGCCCCGCAGGCGGCGTCCTCACGCTCATCCTGGCCGGCGGCAGCGGCTTCCTCGTCTACGCGACATGGCGCCGCCAGACGGCGACCGCCACCCGGCTGGCGCGAGTCCTCGTCGTCATCGCGCTGACGGCGCTCGCCATCGGCAAGCTCCTGCTCTAACGCCCTCGTGCGGCGTTCGACGCCTCCGAGACGAGGCCTGCGTTCAGAGAGGCCTAGGACGCTTCCTCGCCGTTCGGGCACGGTTGCGAGCACTCGGCGCAGCGACCGAAGATCTCGACGGTGTGCGACACCTCGGTGAATCCGTGGTCGGCGGCGACGGCGTCGGCCCAGCGTTCGACGGCGGGACCGGCGACCTCCACCGTCCGACCGCAGTCCCGGCACACCAGGTGGTGATGGTGGCCCTGGCTGCAGCGCCGGTAGAGGTGTTCACCGGAGGGCATCCGCATCACGTCGATGCTCTCGGCGTCCGCGAGCGCCTGCAGCGTCCGATACACAGTGGTCAGGCCGACCTTGGTCCCGCGTTCCTTCAGCAGGCCGTGCAATTCCTGGGCGCTGCGGAACTCGTCGACTTCGGCGAGCAGGTCCATGACGGCGGTCCGTTGCCGGGTGCTGCGGGTCATGGTCGGGCTGTCGGTCATCGGTGTGTCTCCCCTGCGTGGTGAATGGCGTCGGCCACGATGTGCGCGATGTGCTCATCGGTCAACGCGTAGGCGATCTCGCGACCCCGCCGTTGCCCGGCGACGACGCGAGCGCCGCGCAACACCCGCAGGTGCTGCGAGATCAGCGGCTGCGGCGCCTCCAGCGCCTGCACGATCTCATGCACGCACTTCGGCCCGGACGCCAGCTCGGTGACGATGGCGATGCGCATCGGGGCTGACAGCGCACGCAGTAGTTCGCTCGCCGACTGGTAATCGCTCATCACGCTGATGGCCGGTTCCTCCTCGCCTGTCGCTTCCTGACAACAAGTTATCGCCTTCGATCGATACCAGGCAGACGCGGCCCGGTGGCTCAGCTCATCGTCGGCGCCGTCTCGTCGCGACGGGGCCCGTTCCTGGAGACCCTACGCAGCCCGACGACGAGCGAACGCCCCGTCGCGATCACCACGAAGAGGGCGACGGCTCCGAGCACGACCGCGGCGCCCGGCGGGACGCTCAGGAGGCCCGCCGTCACCACTCCGCCCGCCGAGGTGACGAGGCCGAGGGCCATCGCGACGTACATCGTGGCGACGAATCCGCGAGTGACCTGTTGGGCGGTGACCACGGGTACGACCATCAGGGCGCTGACCAGCAGGAGGCCGACGGCGCGCATGGCGACGGAGACGGTGACGGCCGTGATGACGGCGAGCAGGAGGTTGAGCGTCTGGACGGGGAGGCCCGCGACGACGGCGTGTTCCTCGTCCTGACAGATGGCGGCGAGCCACGGCCGCAGCGACAGCATCGTCGCGACCAGGAGGACGCCGAGGACGCCGATCACCCACACGTCCTGGCTCGTGGTGGTGAGCAACGATCCGAAGAGGTAGGACTGGAGGTCGGCGTTGGTCTTGCCGGAGGCCAGCGAGGTGATGAAGACGCCCCCGGCGATGCCGCCGTAGAACAGTAGGGCGAGCGCGGCGTCGCCACCGGTGCGGCCCTTGCGTCGGATCAGTTCGACGGCGACCGCGCCGAACGCCGTCACGACCAAAGTCGTCCATAGTGGCGCGATGTTGGTGATGAAGCCGAGTGCGACGCCGGTGAGGGCGACGTGTCCGAGACCGTCGCCGATCAGGGCCATTCGCTTCTGGACGAGGAAGACGCCGACGGTGGGGGCGCACACGCCGACGACGACGGCGGCGATGAGCGCGCGGATCATGAAGTCGTAGGTGAAGATCTCCATCAGGCACCGCTCCAGGGGTTGTCGTCGGGCAGGACCCCGTGGGGGTGGTCGCCGTCGGCGCCGCGCGGCGTCGGCAACGGTCCGTCATGGGTGACATGGCCGTCGGACAGGACGACGGCGCGGTCGATGATGTCGGCGAGGGGCCCGAGTTCGTGCATGACGATGAGGACCGCGCAGCCTTCGGCGAGGCGTTCCGCGAGAAGCTTGGCGAACAGTTCCTGGTTGGCGGCGTCGACACCGGACGTCGGCTCGTCCATGACGAGCAGTTTGGGCCGGGTGGCGAGGGCCCGCGCGATGAGGACGCGTTGCTGCTGGCCGCCCGACAGCGCGGCGACGGGTTCGGCGGCGCGGTCGGCGAGACCGACGGACGCGAGCGAGTCGGCGACGATGCGTCTGTCCTCCGCCGTGGCGGGGAACGGGATCCTACGGCGAGCGAGTCGGCCCGCCGAGACGACCTCGGAGACGGTGGCGGGAACACCCCCGCCGATGCCGAGGCGTTGCGGCACGTATCCGATCCAGGAGCGATTGCGGAACGATCGCGTCGGCCGCCCGAACAGGAGGGCCTGACCGGACGACAACGGGACCAGGCCGAGCAGGGCCTTGACCAGAGTGGACTTTCCGGAACCGTTGGCGCCGAGCAGGGCCACGGCCTCGCCCTCCGCCACGGTCAGACCGACGCCGTGCAACACGTCCCGCTTGTCGTAGCGCACGGTCGCGCCGCGGACGTCGATAACGGTCATTCACACCCCAAGGCCGGTCGCAGAGTGGACAGATTACTGCGCATGACCGACAGGTAATCACCGTCATCACCCTCGGCGAGTCCCTCGATCGGGTCGAGGACGGCCGTGTCGGCTCCGGTCTCGTCCGCGATGGTTTCGGCGACTTGCGGATCGACGAGAGTCTCGTAGAAGACGGTGGTGACGCCGTGCTCCCGCACGTACTCCGACACCGTAGCGATCGCGTCGGAACCGGGGTCGGCCTCGGGGGTCAGACCGCTGACCGCGATCTGGTGCAGGTCATAGCGAGCGGCGAGATAGCCGAAGGCGGCGTGGGACACGACGAGGTCGCGGCTGTCGCACTGAGCGAGCCCCTCCTCGTACTCACCATCCAGTGTGGTCAATTCTTCGGTGAGGGTCGTCGCGTTGGCTCGGTATGTGTCGGCGTGCTCGGGATCGACCTCGGCGAAACGGTCCGCGACGGCGGACACGATCTCGACCATGCGGGTCGGATCCAGCCAGACATGCGGGTCGACGCCGCCGTGGTCGTGGCCCTCGTGGTCGTCGGCCTCGTGATCGTGCTCGTCGTGCTCGTCGGCCTCGATCGGCTCGGTCACCGCCGCTATGTCCAGGGAACGGTTCCCGGCCTGCTGGTCGATCGCCGCGTCGAACTCGGGCTGGAAACCACCGAGGTAGACGACGAGATCGGCGTCCGTGATGTCCGCCATCTGCCGAGGTTCCAACTCCATGTCATGGGGTTCGGCGCCCGCGGGGGTCAGGTTCGTCACGGACACGTCGTCGCCGCCGACGCGCTCGGCGACGAACTGCAGGGGGTAGAAGGAGACGACGACGTCGATGGCGGCGCCCGACTCCGACCTTCCGGAGCAGGCGGCGGCGGTCGTGGCGATTAGGAGCCCGGCGGCGAGGGTCGTCGCGCTCTTGAAAACGGTTTTCGTCATACGTTCAGCATGCCCGCTATTGATAATCATTGTCAATTACGATTGAGTCACACCCGTCACGACTCCACATGTGCGAACGGCGGTGCTAGGGTCGCACGCGACAGGGGAGCCCCCATCGGGGCTGAGAGTGCGGATCACCCGCAGACCCTCGAACCTGATCCGGTTCATACCGGCGTAGGGAGTCGACACCTCTCCTCCCTTGTCTGTGCACGAAAGACTGGGAGGTCAACCGCACATGACAAGAAACACGAACCGGTGGCGCACGATCGACATCGTCGTCGCCGCCGTACTCGCCGTCGCCTTCGGCGTCATCTTCTGGGCGTGGAACTTCGTCTGGGAAGGCGCCAGCGCCGCCCTCGCGTTCTACCCACCGCTCAAGGCCATCGTCTATGGACTGTGGATGGTTCCCGCCATCCTCGGCATGCTCGTCATTCGCAAACCCGGAGCCGGGCTGTTCACCGAGACCGTCGCCTCGACCGTCTCGATGCTGCTCGGCACCAGCTGGGGCATCGGCCTCGTCCTCCAGGGCGCCGTTCAGGGCGCGGCGGGCGAAGCCGGGTTCGCGCTCGGTGGATACCGCCGTTACGGGCTCCCGCAAGCACTGCTCGGCGGCGCCCTCGCCGGGTTCGCCGCGACCGTGTGGGACTCGTTCGTCTGGTACGGCGAGACCGACTGGCTGACGTTCCGGATCCCGTTCATCGCCGTGGCGACACTGTCGTCGGCGATCATCGCCGGCCTCGGCGCGATGGCCCTCACCAAGGCGCTCAGTGCCACCGGCGCACTCGACCGCTTCCCCTCCGGGCGCGACCGCGCCGCCGTCTGATCCGGCCATGAGCACCGTCGAATTCCGCGACTTCACCTGGCGACACGCCGGACGACGCGATCCCGCCGTCACCGACGTCAAGCTGCGCATCGACCACGGCGAACGAGTCCTGCTGCTCGGCGCGTCGGGTGCGGGGAAGTCGACGGTGCTCGCCGCGATGGCGGGTCTGCTCGCCGAAGACTCCGGCGAACAGACCGGCCACGTCCTCGTCGACGGCGCCGACGCCCGAGCCGCGCGCGACCACATCGGCATCCTCTTCCAGGACCCGCAGACGCAACTCGTCATGTCGCGCTGCGGTGACGACGTCGCGTTCGGACTCGAGAACCGATCCGTCCCGACCGAGGCGATCTGGCCGCGCGTTCGCGGCGCCCTCGCCGACGTCGGATTCCGCTACCCCCTCGACCACCCCACACACGCCCTGTCCGGAGGCGAACAGCAGCGCCTCGCGCTCGCCGGAGTGCTCGCCGCCCGACCCGGCCTGCTCCTCCTCGACGAACCGACCGCCAACCTCGACCCCGACGGCGCGGACACCATCATGGACGGACTACGCCGCGCGACCGCCGACCGCGACACCACGCTCGTGATCGTCGAACACCGAGTCGCCCTCGCCCTCCCGCTCGTCGACCGGGTCATCGCGCTCGCGCCCGGTGGCGCCATCCTCGCCGACGGTCCACCATCGACGGTCTTCGCCGACGACTCCCTCGCCGGTCACGGGATCTGGACCCCGAGCACGACCATGACACCACGCCGCGCCGTCGCCATCGGCCCACCCGCGCTGACCGGCGCCGGGCTCGGACTGCGCTACCCGGGCGCCGCCACACCGGCGTTGGCCGACGTCGACATCACCCTGCACTCCGGCACCGTCACCTGTGTCGAAGGCGGAAACGGCTCCGGCAAGAGCACGCTCGCGCATGTCCTCGGCGGACTCGTCGCGCCGACCACCGGCACCGTCACCCTGACCGGAACGACGACGGCGCCGCATCGGCTCCGGGCGGCCCGGCTCGCCGCCCGCATCGGCTCCGTCTTCCAAAACCCCGAGCATCAGTTCGTGACGAACAGCGTCTGGGACGAACTCGCCTTCGGCCCGCGCGCCGCGAAACTACCTACAATGGAGATAGAACGTCGTGTCGGCGACCTGCTCGACCGACTCCGCCTCGGCCGTCTCGCGAAGGCCAACCCGTTCACCCTGTCCGGGGGCGAGGCACGCCGGCTGTCGGTGGCGACCGTTCTCGCCAACTCCCCCGACATCCTCATCCTGGACGAACCCACGTTCGGACAAGACCGACGCACCTGGGACGAACTCATCGACCTCCTCGCCGGACTGCGCGACGACGGCGCCGCGATCCTCGCCGTCACCCACGACCCCCTCGTCGTCGAGGCCCTCGCCGACACGCGCCTCCGACTCGACGGAGGCAGCGCGTGCTGACCGACGTCCCGATCCCGACGAACTCCGCCTCGCCGAACCCGAGCACACCGCGAGCCGCCTCGTGCTGAACCCGAGCCCCATCGCGCACCACGACGCCCGCATCGCGCGGTACAACCCCGTCGCCAAGGTCACGGCGCTGCTGATCTGGGGCCTGACGGCGATGGCCGCCACGGACTGGTTGACCCCCGCCCTCCTCCTCACCGCGCTCGCCGTCATCGTCCCACTCTCCGGCGTCGACGCCCGCGCGCTCCTGTCGCGGTCACGGTTCCTATGGCTGGCCGCCGCGATGGTCTCGTTCGTCAACACCGTGTTCGCGGCAGAACGCACCGGCGCCGTCATCCTCGACGTCGGCCCGATACTCATCGCCGAGGACAACCTGACGGCGGGCCTGTCGCTCGGCATCCGACTCCTCGCCATCGCCATTCCGTCCATATTGGTGTTCGGAACGACCGATCCGACGGACCTCGCCGACTCCCTCATTCAACAGTGGAGGGTTTCGCCGAGGTTCGCGATCGGAGCGCTCGCCGCACTGCGCATGCTGCCGCTGCTGGCCGACGAATGGCGCATGATCACGGCCGCGCGCCGCGCGCGGGGCGTCGACGCCGGCCGCAATCCGATACGGCGGGCCCGCCTGTTCGCGTCGACGATGTTCGCGCTGCTCGTCGGGGCGATCAGGCGGGGAACCCGACTGGCCGTCGCGATGGACGCCCGCGGCTTCGATTCCGACCTTCCCCGCAGTGTCGCCCGGCCGCAACGATGGCGCGGCCGGGACTGGGTGCTCGTCTGCGCGATCACGGCGCTGGCGGTCGCGATCACGGTCGGCGGAATCGCGCTGGGAACGTACCGATTCCTGTTCTAGCCGTCTACTCCGGACTATCCGCGACCGGCACCGGGTTCGGGATGGCGCCACCGTAACGGCGATCGCGGGACGCGTACAGCTCGCAGGCGTGCCACAGGTGCCTGCGGTCGAAATCGGGCCACAACGTGTCGAGGTAGACCATCTCCGCGTAGGTCGCCTGCCAGGCCATGAAGTTCGACGTGCGCTGTTCCCCCGAACACCGCAGGAACAGATCCACGTCGGGCAGACCGGGGTTGTACAGGTACTTCGCGAAAGTCTTCTCGGTGAGCTTGTCCGGCTTGATCCGACCGGCGATCGCGTCGCGCGCGATGGCGGCGGCGGCGTCGGTGATCTCGGCGCGGCCACCGTAGTTGACGCAGAACTGGAGCGTGATGACGTCGTTGTTCTTCGACAACTCCTCGGCGACCTCGAGTTCGTTGATGACGCTGCGCCACAGCTTCGGCCGACGACCGGCCCACCGGATCCGCACGCCCATCGCGGACAACTCGTCACGGCGGCGGTGAATGACGTCCCGGTTGAACCCCATCAACCAGCGCACCTCATCGGGCGAGCGCCGCCAGTTCTCCGTAGAGAACGCGTACGCCGACAACGTGGGAATGCCGAGTTCGATGGCGCCCTCGATGACGTCGAACAGCGACGCCTCACCGCGCGCGTGGCCCTCGGTGCGCGGCAGCCCGCGCTGTTTGGCCCACCGACCATTGCCGTCCATGACGATGGCGACGTGTTTGGGGACCAGGTCCTTCGGGAGCTTCGGCGGGGTGGCGCCGGACGGGTGCGGTGACGGCAGGCGGTAACGGCTCAACGGTTCTCCATCTCCATGGGACGCAACGGGGTGCGGGGAACGTACGACAGGGCGCGCACCGAGCGCTCCAGATGCCATTGGAGGTGGGCGGAGACGAGCCCGCTCGTCTCGTTGCGAACGGGCTGCTCGCTGGCGTGCGCGGTGCGCCAGTCTCCCGACGACAGTGCACGCATCAGAGTAAACGCCCCGTCGGATGGATGCGCCGAGCCCGCCGGGCGGCAGGAACGGCACACGCAGCCACCTGCGGCGACGGAGAACGCGCGATGTTCGCCGGCGACGCCGCAGATCGCGCAGGCGTCGAGCGCGGGTGCCCACCCGGAGGCGGACATGCCGCGAAGCAGGTAGGCGTCGAGCACGAGCGGGGCGGCGTAGACGCCTTCGGACAGGGCGCGAAGCGCGCCGAGGGTGAGCTGGAAGATCCGCAGGCTCGGTTCGTGTTCCTCGGGGGTGAACCGTTCGGCGGTCTCGCTGATGGCGCAGGCCGCCGTGTATCGCTGATAGTCGGCGGTGATGGTCCGTCCATACAGGTTGATCCCGACGACCTGGGTGACGGTGTGCAGGTTGCGACCCTCGATGAACTGGGCGTCGATGTGCCCGAACGGCGACAACCGCGCGCCGAACTTCGACGTCGTTCGGCGCACCCCCTTGGCGACGGCGCGCATCCGCCCCGAGCGACGCCCCAGCATCGACACGATGTGGTCGGCCTCGCCCAGTTTGTAGGTCCGCAGGACGATCGCGTCATCCCGAAAAAACTTCCGCAACATACCCGGCACCCGCCCCATTCTGCCCGGTCATCCCGACACCGTTCTGGCCGGAGGACGGGGGCTGGCGACCGTGAACCCGGATCGATGGGCCCGACCGCAGACGGCACCCGGCAAAGCGAAGAGGCGCTTGCGGTCCAGTGCCACGGCGCATGGGAGCACGAACCGGTTTCGGCGGGCCGGTCACCGTGATTCACGGGCGTCACGATCGAAGGCGCGATCACTTTGCGGATCTCCACTCGTTCGTCCGGGTATCGATACGCACTGGATTGAGGATTCGTACGCAAAGATACGAGGATCATCACCTGTTTCAGTATGTGCTAATGCATTTTCTTGTGAGTATTGATACTCTTAACGAATGGATCAGGCGACACCCCATTCCGAACGAATCCTCAACGATGAGGACCTCGCCGTGTTGGAGAAGAACGCCAACCGGCCGCCCGTGTACGCGGCCGGGTCTGTCCTCGTCCGACATGGCGACACGACGAATTTCGTCCTGTACCTGATGGCGGGGCATGTCAAGGCCATGCGGCACGATCCCACCGACCAGACCAAGCGGAAGGCACCCCCGCGCATCGTCGCCATCCACGGCCCCGGCGAGGTCACCTGCGAGCTGGCGGCGATCACGGGGGGACCACGCATCGCCGACGTCATCGCCATCACCCCCGTCGACGCGTTGTTCATCCCGGGCGATGTCTGGATGTCGTTCCTCGACCGGCACCCCCGTGTGATGAAGGCGCTGTACAAGAAGTCCGCGCTGATCCAGACGGCCATGACGGACGTTCGCGCCGAGTCCGCCACGACCGCCGAGCAGAAGCTCGCGGGGGCATTTCTCAAGCTGACGTCGACCGGCCTGGGCACGGTGAGCGAAACGGACAACGGCCAGGTGATGTCCTTCAAGGACCTCACCCAAATGGATCTCGCCGGCTTGGCCGGGATCTCGCGCGAGTCGACCGTTCAGTGCATCAAGCAGTTCAAGGAGAACGGCATCCTCACCACGGGCCGCAGGCGGTTCACCATTCACGACATCGACGTGCTGCGTCGGATCGCCGATCGTCCCGACAGCACACCGACCCGAAGAGAGGGGTCATGACATGTTAAGTGCGATCCAAGCCGGGCTCCCCCTGCTCGCGTTGCTGGGGATTCCCCTCGCCACCATCGCGACGACCTGGATCCATGCCGCAACCTTGAAACACATCGCCAAACTGGCGGAGCCCCAACGAATACCGGACGTCATCCGGGCGTATCGCGGCCGTGAGGCTCAACCTGTTGACATCACTCCCGAACACCACTGTGGTAGCTGCACCGAGGCAGAACTAGGGGATACCGACATTGCCCGCGACCGAGCACAGCCTGATCACGGCGCTGCGCACCTTGAAGCTCCCGGCGAATGACTTCGTCGTCTTCGGCAGTGGCCCGCTGCTGAACCACGGGATACGAACCGATATCACCGATATCGACGTCCTGGCCCGTGGGAAGGCCTGGGTCACTGCCGGACTGCTGGCCGACACCGTCACGTTGAGCCCGCGCACCGGGACACCGATACTCGCGTTCTGGTGCGGCAGGATCGAGATATGCGATCGGTGGATCTCACCCAAGTACGACATCGACGCGATCATCGACGGCGCCGATGTCGTCGACGACATCCGTTATGCCCGACTCGACCAGGTCCTGCGGTACAAAATGGATATGAACCGGCCCAAGGACCAGGCCGACATCGACGCCATCCGAGCCCTCATCGACAAGGAGGGCTCCGGTACTTCCACAATGGAACCTCAGGGCACTGCAATGCCGAACGAACGAACCGACCTGCACAGTGCGTTCGACGAGCTCTCCATTCCCGCCTGAGGTTCCCGAGCGATGACGGAGAGAAGCCGTTGGAGGCACCAGGCGTCCCCCAACGGCTCACCGTCACTTCCCGACCGTCGGTCGGTGGGTCAGAAGCCCAGGCGCTGTAGGTATTTGGGGTTGCGTTGCCAATCCTTGGCGACGCGGACGTGCAGGTCGAGGTAGACGCGGGAGTCGATCAGTTTGGAGATCTCCTTGCGGGCCCGGGTGCCGACGACGCGCATCCGCGCGCCCGCCTTCCCGATCACGATCGCCTTCTGCGATTGACGCTCCACATAGATCTCAGCGTAGATCTTGGTGCGGGGACCCTCCTCGGTCTCCTCCTCCTCGATGTCCTCGATGACGACGGCGATCGAGTGCGGCAGTTCGTCACGGACGCCTTCGAGCGCGGCCTCACGGATGAGCTCCGCGATCATGACCCGCTCGGGTTCGTCCGAGATCATGTCGTCCGGGTACAGCTGCGGCGATTCGGGCAGGTGCTTCGACAGCACCTCGACGAGCGTGTCGAGCTGTGTGCCGGAGACGGCGCTGACCGGGACGATGTCGGCGAACTCGGCCATCTCGCTGACGGCCATGAGCTGCTCGGCGACCCGTTTCGTGTCGACCAGGTCGATCTTCGTGACGACCGCGACGACCTTCGCGGACAGCGCCGCGATCTCGCGCGCGATGAACCGGTCACCGGGGCCGAGCTTCTCGTTGGCGGGGATGCAGAAACCGACGACGTCGACCTCGTTCCACGTCTGCCGCACCTGGTCGTTCAGCCGCTCCCCCAGCAGGGTCTTCGGCTTGTGCAGGCCAGGAGTGTCGATGAGGATCAGTTGCGAATCCTCGCGGTGCAGAATCCCCCGCACGACATGCCGGGTCGTCTGCGGTCGGTTCGACGTGATGGCGATCTTGGAGCCGATGATCGCGTTCGTCAGGGTTGATTTACCCGCATTGGGCCGCCCCACGAAACACGCGAACCCGGCACGGTACGGCTGACTCGATTGCTCCATGCCCCCATTGTCCCCGCCGGTCGGACGGCTCACGCCGCGACCTTCGTGATGGCGTCGCCCGCCACCAGGTAGATCGGGGCGGAGGACGACACATCGCGCACGGCCGCCACACCGGCCGCGTCCGCCTCAGTCGCGACGACGAGCGCGGCCTCCAGTCCGGTCGCTCCGGCGGCGACGGCTTGAGCGACGGCCAGTTGCAGGGCCGACAGCTTCAGCGACGGCAGGTTCACGTCGGCGGCGGTGTAGCTGCGGCCGTCCTCGTCCCGCACAGACGCCCCACCGGGCGCGCCCACTCGGGCGGCGGCGGTCTTCGCCAACGCCAGGAGCTTCGCGTCCTCGGCGGACAGGGTCACCTGAGTCTCAGCTGCCATCGTTCTCCTCCTCATCGTCCAATTTGGTAACGACCACGGTGTCGATCCGGTTTCGGCGGCCGGCGGTGCCCTCGGCGGCCAACCGCAGCCCGTGCGTTCCGGTCACGGCGCCCGGGATCGGGACCTTGCCGAGCGACTGCGCCATGAGCCCGGCCACGGTGTCGACGTCGGTGTCGGGTATCTCCACCTCGCACAGTTCCGCCAGGTCGTCGACGGACAGTCGCGCGGTGACCCGCCACGTTCCCGACCCGAGCTCCTCGATGACGGGGCGTTCGACGTCGTACTCGTCGGTGATCTCGCCGACGATCTCCTCAAGAATATCCTCAATGGTCACGAGCCCGGCGGTGCCGCCGTACTCGTCGACCACGATCGCGATGTGGGTGCGCGCCGCCTGCATCTCCGTCAACAGGTCGTCGACGGGCTTCGTCTCGGGGACGAACGCGGCCTGCCGCATCACCTCCGCGACCGTGACACCACCGCCCTCGCGACTCGCTCGCACGAGGTCCTTCAGGTAGACGACGCCACGAATGTCGTCGATGTCCTCCCCGAGGACCGGAATTCGGGAGAAGCCCGACCGCAGCGCCAGGGCCAGGGCCTGTTCGATCGTCTTCGCGGATTCGATCCACACCATCTCGGTACGGGGCACCATCACCTCGCGCACCGTCGTGTCGCCCAAGGCGAAAACGGAGTGGATCATCTCGCGTTCGCCGTGTTCGACCTCGCCGCGTTCCTCCGCCAGGTCGACCATCTCGCGCAGTTCCGTCTGCGTCGCGAACGGCCCCTCCCGGAAACCCTTGCCCGGCGTGACGGCGTTGCCGAGGACGATGAGCAGCGACGCGAGCGGGCCGAGCGCCGTGCCGAGCCACCGGACGGTTCCGGCGGCGGTCAGCGCGATCCGATAGGCGTGTTGACGGCCGAGCGTGCGGGGGCCGACGCCGATCACGATGAAACTGATCAACGTCATCACACCGGCCGTCGACAGGGTGACCAGCCAGCCGAAGTCGAAACTGGAGAAGACGACGACGGCGACGAGGATCGTCGCGGTCAGCTCGAACGCCAAACGCAGCAACAGGAGCAGATTGACGTATCTGGGCAGGTCGGAGACGATGTGCTGAAGCGACACCGCACCCCACGCCCGTTCGCGGACGAGTTCGGCGACTCGTGCGGGAGACAACCGCTGCAACGCGGCGTCAGTGGATCCTGCCAGCCCGGCCAACACCACCAAAGCGGCGGCGATGCCGAGCAGGGTAGTAGACGACATCGAGGTGTTTCGCTCTCCTCACCGGCTCGCTGAAATCGACACGTTGTTCGAACGTTGCGCCGATCCTACGAATTCCGGTGCCAACTCTTCAAGAGCTCGCCTTGGAGACCGAACATTTCCTTCGCCTCGTCAGGCTCGGCGTGGTCGTAGCCGAGGATGTGCAGCACGCCGTGAACGGTGAGCATGTGCAGCTCGTCGGCGGTGGAGTGCCCGGCGGTGACGGCCTGTTTGGCCGCCACCTCCGGGCACAACACGATGTCACCGAGGAGGGTCTCGGCGGCGGGTTCCTCGTCGTTGGACGGCCCGCGACCGATCGACAGCTCGTCCATCGGGAACGCCAGCACGTCGGTCGGGCCCTCCGAGCCCATCCAACGGTGGTTCAGCTCCGCCATGTACGGCATGTCGACCACGAGGATCGACAGGTCCGCCAGCGGGTGCACCTTCATCTCGCTCAGTGCGTGCCGTGCCACGTCGCAGATCGCGTCGGTGTCGACGTCAATCCCGGACTCGTTGGCGATCTCGATGGACACGTGTGCTCGTTCCTCTTGTGTTGAATCGGTATTAACGGCGGCGCTGCGGTTTCCGGGCGCCACGGTCGGCGTCGTCGGCGTGCTCGGTGTCCCACTTCGCGTAGGCGTCGACGATGTCGGCGACCAGCTGGTGCCGGACGACGTCGGCGCTACCGAGCATCGAGAAGTGCAGATCGTCGATGCCTTCGAGGATGTCGCGAACGATCCGCAGACCGCTCGTCGCCCCGCCCGGCAGGTCGATCTGGGTGACGTCACCGGTCACGACGACCTTCGATCCGAACCCGAGACGGGTCAGGAACATCTTCATCTGCTCGGCCGTGGTGTTCTGGGCCTCGTCGAGAATGATGAAGGCGTCATTGAGCGTGCGCCCGCGCATGTACGCGAGCGGCGCGACCTCGATCGTGCCCGCCTCGATCAGCCGAGGGATCGACTCGGGGTCGATCATGTCGTGCAGCGCGTCGTACAACGGCCGCAGATACGGGTCGATCTTCTCGAACAGCGTGCCCGGCAGGTAGCCGAGCCGCTCCCCCGCCTCGACGGCCGGGCGAGTCAGGATGATCCGGTTGATCTGCTTGGCCTGCAACGCCTGCACGGCCTTCGCCATCGCCAGGTACGTCTTGCCGGTTCCGGCCGGGCCGATACCGAACACGATCGTGTGGTTGTCTATCGCGTCGACGTAACGCTTCTGTCCGATCGTCTTCGGACGGATCGTCCGACCGCGACGAGACACGATGTTCTGCGTGAGCACCTCGGACGGGCTCTCGTCATCCCCGGCGGCGAGCATTCCGGCCGCCCGGCGAATCACGTCGGGTGACAGCTGTTCCCCCTTGTTGATCAGGCCGATGAGTTCGTAGAACAGTCGCTCGGCCTCGGCGATGTCCTTCGGCGCTCCGGTGAGGGTGACCGTGTCGCCCCGCACGTGCACGTCGGCACGAATACTGCGCTCGATGAAACGCAGGTTCTCGTCCGCGGCTCCGAGCAGCGCGACCATGGTCGCCGAATCGCCGACAGTGATCTTGGCTTGTGGACGGGGTTTCCCGTTCGAAGTCGATGCGTCAGACATAGGCAATGGCCGGTACCCGGCCGTTCGCCACCTGCTCTCCCACTCAAGGCCGTAGCGGACCACCACGGCGTGTGCGGCCATGCTATCGCCAAGGTGCGGGCGACGGCATCCACGTTTTCGGGTTGGGAGGCGGTCAGCCCGCCTGATCGGCGAGCATGCGCAGGCCGTCGACGATGCCGCGCGTCAAGTCGCCACCGCCGAACGCCGCCGTCATCGACAGCGCGGCGAGGGCCGCGTTGCGGTCGGGGATGCGCTTGGCGGCAAGGTCACCGGTGACGATCTCCAGCTTGCGCTGGGTCGGGGAGACCGCGACGAGGACACTCTCCGACGGATCGGCCAGTCGATCGTGCATTCCGCGCGCGGCGCCGGTGACCGGCTCGTGCAGCGGTCCGACATAGACGCTGAACGTGAGACCGGTCTGCCGGTCGGCGGCGGCCAACGCCTCGTCGATGCGCAGCAGTTGACGGACGTTGAACGGGCCGTCCAGCACGTCGCCGTCGTGGCGCACGGGCTCGGGCTTGACGGTCGTGTCACCAGTTCGCACTGGCGCCTCCCTTGATTCCGGTGCGGAGTTTCGACGTGCCCTCGATCGCCTTCGACTGGGCCTGCTCGGATTCGGCGACATAATCGGCTGCTCCGGCGACGGACACGTCCTCCGGGCGAGCGAGGAACCACACGGGCGCGACCTCGAAGTCGCGGCCGGGCCGGTACCGCTTTGCTTGGCGTCGGCTCGAGCCGTACACCAGGCCCACCACCACGGCTATCACCACAGCCGGGATGCCGACGAAGATCAGCACTGTGTCCAGAACCGTCATGTCCGCCTTCACAGGATCGAGAATCATCGCGAGGTCACCGATGACATGGCCGCGCCATGCGGACCCCGCCTGAGTGGATACCGTAGCCGAACTCGTCGGCTCGCGTCGCGAGAGGGCGCCGGGGGTGTCCCGCCGGTCATGTCCGTCTTCTTCGGGCGGTACGACCCCGTTACCGACGGGTAAACACTGCCGGACTTGACGACGGCGAAAGCCCTCGAACCACGCGACATCGGACGAGCGTCCGGGTGGTGGTGGCGTCACGAACACGGCATGATGTGCGACATGTACCCCCGCATCGACGCTGACTCCGATCCCGCGGCCCTTGACGCGGCCGACCCGCTCGCCGGATACCGGGATCTGTTCGCCCTCGACGACGCCGAACTCGTCTACCTGGACGGCAATTCCCTGGGACGCCCTCCGCGCGCGGTCGCGAAGGCGGTCGCCGAACTGTTGGACGGAACCTGGCGCACCGAACTCGTCGCCGGCTGGGACTCGTGGGTGGACCTGCCGACGATCGCGGGTGACGAGCTGGCCCGGTCCGTGCTCGGGGCGTCGCCGGGCGAGGTGCTCGTCGCGGATTCGACGAGCGCGAACCTGTACAAGCTCGCGGCGGCGGCGCTCGCGGCGGCGACGCCCGACCGCCGGGTCCTCGTCACGGATGACGACAACTTCCCCACGGACCGTTACATCCTGGCGGGCATCGCCGAGCAGTTCGGCGCGACGTTGCGAATCGTGCGGACCGACATCGACACCGGTGTCGATCCGGAGGCGGTGGCGGCCGCGGTCGGCGCGGACACGGCGGTCGTCTGTCTCTCACACGTGGCGTACCGGTCGGGGGCGTTGGCGGACATGGAGCGGATCAGCGCGATCGCGCGGGACGCCGGGGCCTTCACCCTGTGGGACCTGTGCCATTCGGCGGGCTCGGTTCCGGTGGAGTTGAACCGTTGCGGGGTCGACCTCGCGGTGGGTTGCACCTACAAGTACCTCAACGCGGGACCGGGCGCGCCGGCCTTCCTCTACGTGCGCAAGGACCTGCAATCACGGCTGCGGCAACCGATGTGGGGTTGGTTCGGTCAGACCGACCAGTTCGCGATGGGGCCGGAGTACCGCCCCGTCGAGGACATTCGCCGGTTCTCGGTGGGGACGCCGCCGATCAGCGGGATCACGGCGGTCCGGGCGGCGCTCGAACCGACGTCGCGGGCGGGCATCGGAGCACTGCGCGAGAAGTCGGTGGCGTTGACGACCTACGCGCTGGCGCTGATCGAGCGAAGGTTGGTGCCGCTGGGATTCCGGGTGGCAACGCCGCGCGATCCGAACCTTCGGGGTGGGCACGTGACGATCGAACACGCGAAGGCCTGGCAGATCTCGCAGGCGATGCGTCGCGCCGGGATCGTCCCGGACTATCGGGCGCCGAATCGCGTCCGGCTCGGCTTCGCGCCGCTGTACAACGGTTTCGGTGAGATCGCGCGGGCCGTCGAGGGCATCGCCGACATCGTCGCGAGCGGGGCGTACGTCGAGTTCGACGACGCGGTCTCCCGTGTGACGTGACGCGGCGGGTCGCCCTCGTCGCACGGCGAGGGCCATGAACAAGCGACAGCCCTCGCCGCGCGTGGCGGCGAGGGCTGAAGACGTCATTGTCGCGGCATTAACCACACCGTCCATCGTGGGTCCGGAGTCCGGTGCCCGAGGACGTACCACAAAGGATTCTTGGGGGACACCGGGGGAACCGGCAGGCGCCAACCCATCTCCGCGAGGGTGCGGTCGCTCTTCTTGTGGTTGCAGCGCGCACAGGAGGCGACGACGTTCTCCCAGATGTGCTGCCCACCGCGACTACGGGGCATGACGTGGTCGATCGTCTCGGCTGGACCGGCGCAGTAGGCGCACTTCCAGCCGTCCCGGGCGAACACCGCGCGCCTGGTCAGGCTGACCTTTCGCCGACGCGCGACCCGGACGTAGCGGGTGAGCCGCAGCACCGAGGGGAGCTGAATCGTGAGCCGTTCTGCACGGAGGTAACCGTCTCCGGGGGTGACGGTCTCCGCCTTGTCCGTCAGCAACAGCACCACCGCGCGACGCAGCGGAACGACACAGAGGGGTTCGTAGGTCGCGTTGAGGACGAGCGCGGCACCCGTGACGGCGCCGGTCAGTGTGGCGCCGTCCACAACGGGTGGACTGATGACGGTCATGGCACCTCCTTGTGGTAGCGATTTACAGTCTTCCCTATTCGAGGCCAAATCGCACCTGTGTTGTTCTCCGGTTATGGTGGCCGACCGGTCGACAGGTACGTCCCAACGGCCATGCGGTAAGAACGTCGGGTGTTGACTGATTTCCTGCTCTCCGACGACGCCCCCGCCTGCGCCAGTGACGAAGGCTCGGCGTGCGGGCTGATCTGGAAGGCCACGCGCTCACCGTGGCTCGCCGAGAGTGCGGACACGCTCATCGTGCTTCCGTTGCGAATACTCATGATCATCGCGATCTGCTTGATCGCGCGGGGCCTCATCAACAGGACGATCAAGCGCTTGACCCAGACGTCCGCGAACGGTCGGGTTCCCGCGATACTGCGTCCGTTCAAGGAGCGCGTCCCCAATCTGATGAGCGACGCCGACGCGGTGGAGTTGCTCGGGGACCGGCGGCGGCAGCGCGCCGAGACGATCGGCTCGGTCATGCGCAGCCTCGTGTCATGGCTGATCTACGCGATCATGTTCATGCTGATCCTGGACGAGTTCGGCGTCAATCTGGGGCCGTTGTTGGCGAGCGCGGGCGTCGCCGGTCTCGCCATCGGCTTCGGCGCTCAGGCGCTCGTCAAGGACGTCATCTCGGGCATCTTCATGATCATGGAGGATCAGTACGGCGTCGGTGACGCCGTGGACTTGGGCGAGGCGTCGGGAACTGTCGAGGTGGTCGGCTTGCGCGTCACCACGATCCGCGACATTCAGGGAACACTGTGGTATGTCCGCAATGGTGAGATCATTCGCGTGGGCAACCAGTCCCAGGGCTGGGCGAAGGTCATCTTGGACATTCCGCTGCCTCCGTCGGCGGACGTCGAGAAGGCCCAGGAGGCGATATCCGCCGCCGCCACGGAGCTGAGCGAGGAGGAGCAGTGGGCGGCCTCGATCCTTGACAAGCCCGAGGTACAGGGAGTGGTAAATATCACGATCGATGGAATGACCTTCCGGCTTGCGCTGAAGACGACGTCGGAGGATCAGTGGGCCATCGGTCGCGAGCTGCGACGACGAGTCAGCGCGAGTCTCCAGGAGGCGGGCATCATCACGCCCTTCACGGGCCGCGTCTTCGTGTCGCCGACGAGTCAGGCCGACAACCCCGCGTGATCAGATCCGTGCCGCTACCGAAACGTTACGGCCGGCCGTGCATTTTGAGGCCATCTGGTTACCCATGACGTCATCCGATCGGGCAGACTGTGTGAACGCACGGATGAACTGTGCGCCGTCTTCACCGGAAGGATCCCCTGGCGGTGACAACTGGCCAGTCACACCCCGATCAACCGGCGACGTTCCGCGAAGTCTTCAATAATCGCGAGAGTGTCGGGCTTTTCAGCTCGTACACGTTGTCGACGGCGGGCTCCATGCTGACCCGGGTCGCGGTGACGTTCCTTGTCTTCGCCGCCACGGATTCGCCGCTCATGGCCGCCGCCACGTTCGCGATCACCTACGCCCCGTACCTCGGCCCGGCGCAGATCCTCGCCACCTTGGCGGACAGGTTCCCGTACCGGTCGACGATGATCGCCTGCGACGTCATCCGGATGGTCCTCATCGGGCTTGTGGCGATACCGGGGATGCCGCTGTGGGCGATGCTGGTTCTGGTGTTCGCGTCCGCCATGGTCACGCCGGCGTACCAGGCGTCCCGAGCGGCGTTGTTGCAGGAGATCCTCACCGGCGAGAGACTGACGCTGGCGCTGTCGGTGTTGTTGACGCTCAGCCAATCCGCTCAGCTCACCGGTTACATACTCGGCGGTGTGCTCGCGTCGATCGATCCCCGGATGGCGCTGCTCCTTACGGCCGCGGGGTTCGCGTTGTCGGCGGCCATCCTGCACCTGACCGTTCAGCGACGCCCGCCCGCGATCGCGAAGTCCGACCGGGGAAGGCTCCTGACGGACACGGCGGCGGGCCTCCGGCTCGTCTTCGGTCACCCGCGTCTACGCCTGATCGCGGTCATCGTGTTCTGTGTGTTGGCCTTCACGATCATCCCCGAAGGCGCGGCGGCCCCGTGGGCCGCGCATCTCGGTGGCGGAGCGTTGCTCCAAGGCATCCTCATGGCGTCCGCTCCCCTCGCCGCGATCGTGTCCTCGCTGGTGTTCACGCGTTTCGTCCCGCCCGCGACCCGGCAGCGGTACATGCGTCCGCTGTTCATGCTGGCACCGGTGTCCCTGACGCTGGGGCTCCTCGATCCGGCGGCATGGGGCGCCGTCGCGATCGGCGTCGTGTGCAACCTCTCCGGCGCGATCCTGCCGACGCTCAACGGCATGTTCGCCCGTGAACTCCCGGAGGGATTTCGGGCGCGCGCCAACGCCGTCATGATGGGCGGCATGTCGCTCGTCCAGGGCATCGCCGTGCTGTCGATGGGACTGCTCGCCCAGGTCGGCCTGTCGATACCCCGTTCCATCGGCGTGTGGGGTGTTGCGGGCCTCGCCGCCGGACTGGTGCTCATGGGGCTGTGGACGCGCTTGACGGCGGAACCGGCCGAACCGAAGCGCGCGTCGGCGGAGATAGCCGAGACCGCCTGACCGCCCTCCGCGCACGCATTTCGTCGGCACGGTGGGAAAAGCCGAGCTGACGGGCCCGAAACGGGACCGCCGACACACCGCCGACGGTGATGTCCCCCTCATTCGGTGTGATTGCGGCCCCGCCGACTTCCATTGCGCGCGTTGTTCTTGGCACGATAGATAGATGTCTGCTGACACGGCACGATCGACGCCTGACACCGACTCCGGTGCCGCCATTCCGCTGCGGACCGACGCCAAAGCGGTCCCCCCGGACAACTTCTACGAGGCTGTCGGCGGTACCGAGACGTTCACCAAGCTCGTCAACGTGTTCTACGCGGGTGTCGCCGATGATCCCCTCCTGCGACCGATGTACCCCGAGGAAGACCTCGGCCCGGCGGCCGAGCGCTTTCGGATGTTCCTCGAGCAATACTGGGGCGGGCCGAAGACGTATGGAGAGCAGCGCGGACATCCAAGGCTGCGGATGCGGCACGCCCCGTTCCGCATCGGCCCCGCCGAGCGCGACGCGTGGCTGCGTCACATGCGGCACGCCGTGACGACGTTGGAGCTCCCGGCCGACCTCGACGCGATCCTGTGGGACTACCTGGAGCGGGCTGCCCACTTCCTCGTCAACGCGCCCGAATAGTGACACCCGCCGCCGGCCCGGCGCGGTGGTGACACGCTCGATCGATCGAACACATCGGACGGTCTGACGGCCAGGGACGCACGTCGGCTGGTTGAGGCCGTCCCGACGCCCAGCAGGTCCGCTCCCGCGGCCAGGGGCCTCTATCATCGGCGCTCATGACCTCTCGAATCCGTGTGCTCGCCGCCCTCGGTGTGGCCGTGGCGTTGACGGCGACGGCGTGCACCGATCCTCCCGCGATCCTGACCGATGCCCCGCCGGACACCGCGCCGCGCGATGACCTGGACGCGGGACGCAGCGATCCCGTCATCGATCCACTGTATCCAGAAATCGGGCACGCGGACATCGACGTGCTCCACTATCAACTGGACCTCGAGTACGACCCGGCACAGCGGGAACTGCGCGGCTGGGCGACGTTGACGATCCGCCCGGTCGAGACGGCCGACGACCTCAGCCTGGACTTCTCCGACGCCCTGAAGGTGACGGAGGTGCTCGCCGACGGTGAGACCGTCTCCGATTACGAGCAGGAGCAGTGGGATCTGTACGTGGCCACGCCCGTCGTTGCCGACGAGACGATGACGCTCGCGATCGCGTACAGCGGGACCCCTAGACCGATCGATGCCCCGTCGCACCGGGGCGACATGACGGAGGGCATCGGGGCGTCCATCGGCCCCGAGGGGAACCTCTGGTCGTTTCAGGAACCGTACGGGGCGCTGACGTGGTATCCGTCCAACGACCACCCGTCCGACGAAGCCCTGTACGACTTCGCGATCACCGTTCCCGACGGATACGCGGGAGTCGCCAGCGGGACCTTCATGGGCGTCGAGGACAACACCTACCGTTGGTCCTCATCGGACCCGGTGGCGTCGTATCTGGCGACGATCGCCGTCGACCGGTACACGATGACCGAAATGGAGGGTCCGAGCGGGCTTCCCATCACGCTGTGGAACACGCCCGACTATCCCGCGTTCGACCCGATACTCGAACGGACGCCGGAACTCATCGCCTGGATCGAGGAACGATACGGTCCCTACCCCTTCGATTCGGCGGGGATCGTCATCGTCGGCGGGATGTCGGCGATGGAGACGCAGCAAATGGTGACCTTCTCCGGCGGCTTCGCGAACATGGGGGAGTCCGAGTACGTCACCGGAGTCGTCGTCCACGAACTGGTGCATCACTGGTTCGGCAACACGGTGACGCCGAAGGACTGGACGGGTCTGTGGATCAGCGAGGGCGCCGCCACGTACGTCGAACAGCTGTGGCAGATCGATCAGGGCAACGTCGAGGAGAAGGCCGTCGTCGATGCCTGGCGCATCGAGGATGAGGAACTTCGACAGACGTACGGCCCGCCGGGCGACCCGGACCCGGCGGCGTTCGCGGCGTCCAACAGCTACTACTGCGTCGCGCTGATGCTGTACGAGCTGCGTGACGAGATCGGTGGCGCCGAGGCCGTCGACGAGCTCCTGGCGGCCTGGGTCGCGGAGCACCTCAACCAGAACGTCACGCGCGCCGATTTCACGGCCTTCGTCAACGAGCACACCGGCAAGGACCTGACCGCGTTCATCGACGCGTGGCTGGACTCCCCGACCACTCCCCGATGAACTGACGGTGAGACGGGAGATGCCCGACACGTGACACGTGTCGGGCATCTCCTCCACCGGGGGGATGGTGGTTCGAAAAAGCTTTCGGGGTATGGCTTCGGGGGTTCGGGTTTAGAGCACGCCGCCCTCGTCGTACAACCAGTCGACGAACGCTCCGGAGACGGCCGCCGCGCAGTCGACGAACTCGTCGAGCAGGGCGTCCGACAGGCCCGGGCGGACGGGGATCTGGGTTTCGCCGTAGATCGGCAGTTGACCGGTCTCGGTGAGCTCGCCGACGTACGCCTTCAGGAAACGACGTGTCCGGTTCCACTCGTTCACGGCACGGTACGCGCGGTTCTCCCACTCGGTCGGAACGGTCGAGTAGGCGCGTGCCCGTAGGACGAGGATCTCGCCGGCCGGGCCCTCTCTGCGGATCTGGAGCACGTGACGCTCCCACATCGCCAGCAGCGCCCCCGATTCGTCGACCAGGTACCGAACGGACAGGCGACGCAGCGACTGCGCGAGCCGGTCGTTGGTGAGTTCCCCGGCGGGTTCGGGCTGTTCGTCGTTGTCGGCGAGCTGCTCCAGACCATTGAAGAAGTCCGGGTCGAGATCCATCAAATCCTGCTTGATGATGTCCCAGCGCTCGTGCGGGTCGTCACTCGCCAGGAGTTCGTCCAGCTCCACCTCGGCGTCGCTGTGGCGAGGCGCCGGAATCGGACTCGGTTGAGCAGGTCGGATGCTTGGGCGCTCGGTGACGTCGTTGAGCTCCGTCGGCTCGTTCACGCCTTCCGATTCGCGCTTTCTCCACCAGGCCATCTCGCGCCCCTCCCGTTCGATGATCGCTTCGAGTGATCCGTGTAAATGCTTTGGTCGCCGGTTCGCGACTCCCGTTGGTGGATCACGTCTTTGGAAACGTACTCGCCGGGGCCCGTCGAAGGCCAGGGGAAAGGGGTGACATCACGCCGGACGGACCCTCGAAATCAGCCGAACGGGCCATGCTCCAACCACGACCGACCGATGCGATGCCGCCGTCCGTCGACCCCCTCAGCGATCGAAGATCGCGAATTACAGCAGCGTAAGACCGGGGTCGGAACTCCACACTGTACCCATGTCGGCCTCGAGCCCGAGCCGCCCGCCGAGCCGACGAACGCGCACCACACCGGCGTCCGCGAGCCCCATCCGCAACAGGCCGACGACCAACCGCAGCCGGACGGCGTGATCGCCGTCGTCATCGAGCACGGTGACGACGACCTGATCGAGCAGAACGTCTCGCAACCGGCGGTCACCGACGCCCTGACCCCGCGCCGCCCGAAGGGTCGCGGCCGCGGCCTCGCCGATGCGGCGGATGTCGGCGACGGGTATCTCCTCGACGATCTCGCCCGTGCCACGCGGTAGTGCGCCGCGCCACTGACGGTCTCTGGACACGGGTAGTTCGCCCCCGTCGAGCACGCGCAGCAGCTCGGCCGCGAGGACGGCCCTGTCTCCGTCGAAGTCGCCGGGAACGGACGTCATCGCGAGCACGTCGAAAGGCAGGACGACCCATGCCTCGACGGTGCCGGCGGCTCCGGCCCGCAGCCGCACGAGCGCGTTCGGGTCGAGGCGGCACGCCCGCGCGAGGAACCGCCCGAGTGGCGGCACCGACGAGAGTTCGACGACGGCGCGGCCGTCTGTCGTGACGGTCGCGGTGCGGTCGAGCGTCGACGGGCGGGAACGGCGCGGCGTGCTCATGGGGCGCATCTTACCGACGGCGCCCCCTGTGCCTCACGTCTCGCATGCGAGCCGGGGAACGGTCAGTCGCTCCACTCCTCGAGGAAGGCGCGTTCGGCCTCCGAGACGCGACGTGAACGCCCGGCCGTGAGGTCGTAGGGGACGAGAACGGACCGGGCGCGGCTGGCGAGCTTGTCGTCGTCGAACAACTCGTAGTCGACGACGAAGGACGAGTTGCGGATCTCCGACACCCACAGGTCGATCCGCACCGGGTCACCGTAGTCGACGGGGCGGAGGTAGTCGATCTCGTGCCTGGCGATGACGACGCCCTCCCGGAACGACGACAGCCCGCCCGACTCGGCGCCGGTGAACATCATCGCGACGCGGGCTTCCTCGTACAGCGTCAGGAAGCGGGCGTTGTTGACGTGCCCGAAGGCATCCATATCGGACCAACGCAGCGCGCAATGATAGGTGTACCGGGCCATAACGGCAGCTCCTCGGTTGTCGGCGGACCTCATTGTTGTACTCGTCGCCCGACTCCGGCCGCGACGACCAACCGACTCATTGTGAGCCACGCGACTCACCCGCGAACGCGACGAAACGCGGTGGCTCCCGCGACCTCGCGCCGACCGCGCCGAAATGATCCCCTGTAGACGATGCTGTGCGAGGGGGCCGGATCGTCCGCGCACAACGCGACCGGGGCGGGAAGAGCGATGCTCCTCCCGCCCCGGTCGTCGCGCGGATCGTCCACGCACCGGAGATTCCGTTGGTAGGGAACCACTCCCTACGGCCGGAGCCTCCTAGTCGCGGGTCAGCTTGCGGTGGGTGACACGGTGCGGCTTGGCGGCCTCGGGGCCGAGTCGGTCGATCTTGTTCTTCTCGTACGACTCGAAGTTGCCCTCGAACCAGAACCAGCGCGGTTCGTCCTCGTCGCCTTCCCACGCGAGGATGTGCGTGGCGACGCGGTCGAGGAACATCCGGTCGTGGGAGATGACCACAGCGCAGCCGGGGAACTCCAGCAGCGCGTTCTCCAACGACGACAGGGTCTCGACGTCGAGGTCGTTCGTCGGCTCGTCGAGCAGCAGCACGTTGCCGCCCTGCTTCAAGGTCAACGCGAGGTTGAGGCGGTTGCGCTCGCCACCGGAGAGGACCTTGATCGGCTTCTGCTGGTCAGGGCCCTTGAAGCCGAAAGCGGCGACGTACGCGCGCGACGGCATCTCGACCTTGCCGACCATGAGGTAGTCGAGACCGTCGGAGACGACCTCCCACACGGTCTTGTCGCCCATCAGACCCTCACGAGACTGGTCGACATAGGACAGTTCGACGGTGTCGCCGACGCGGACCTTGCCGGCGTCCGGCTTCTCCAGTCCGACGATCGTCTTGAACAGCGTCGTCTTACCGACGCCGTTGGGGCCGATGATGCCGACGATGCCGTTGCGCGGCAGCGAGAAGCTGAGACCGTTGATGAGAGTGCGGCCGTCGAAGCCCTTCACCAGCTCATCGGTCTCGATGACGACGTTGCCGAGGCGCGGCCCCGGCGGAATCTGGATCTCCTCGAAGTCGAGCTTCCGCGTCTTCTCGGCCTCGGCGGCCATCTCCTCGTACCGGTCGAGACGTGCCTTCGACTTCGTCTGACGGGCCTTCGCGTTGGAGCGCACCCACTCCAGCTCGCCCTTCAGTCGCTTCTGGAGCTTGACGTCCTTGCGGCCCTCGACCGACAGGCGCTCGGCCTTCTTCTCGAGGTAAGTCGAGTAGTTGCCCTCGTAGACGTGCGTGCGGCCACGGTCGAGTTCGAGGATCCACTCCGCGACGTGGTCGAGGAAGTACCGGTCGTGGGTGATCGCGACGACGGTGCCGGGGTACGACGCGAGGTGCTGCTCGAGCCACAGAACACTCTCGGCGTCGAGGTGGTTGGTGGGCTCGTCGAGCAGCAGCAGGTCGGGCTGTTCGAGCAGGAGCTTGCACAGGGCGACACGGCGGCGCTCACCACCGGACAGGTGGGTGACCTCCTCGTCGCCGGGCGGGCAGCGCAGCGCGTCCATCGCCTGCTCCAGTTTGGAGTCGAGGTCCCACGCGTCGGCGTGGTCGAGCTCCTCCTGGAGCTTGCCCATCTCCTCCATCAGCTCGTCGGTGTAGTCCGTGGCGAGCTGCTCGGCGATCGCCTCGAAGCGGGCGAGCTTGGCCTTGGTGTCGGCGACGGCGTCCTCGATGTTGCCGAGGACGGTCTTCGTCTCGTCGAGGGGCGGTTCCTGCGCCAGCATCCCGACGGTGTAGCCGGGCATCAGCTTGGCTTCGCCGTTGGTGACGTGGTCGACGCCCGCCATGATCTTCAGCAGGCTCGACTTTCCGGCACCGTTGGGTCCGAGGACACCGATCTTGGCGCCCGGCAAGAAATAGAGCGTCACGTTGTCGAGGACGACCTTGTCGCCGTGCGCTCGACGCGCTTTTTCCATTGTGAAGATGTACTGGGCCACGGCCATCCCTCGTCGATGTCACGAATCTTTAGAGCGCCGTCCATACTCGCAAAGCGGATGGACGACTCGACCGGCTGCCCCCGCGCCTGTGTCGGCGGCGGCAACCCCCGAGCGCGGCGGTGAAACCGAGGCGTGGGTCGTTGCGCGGCAGCCGGGTGGGGCGGCACCAGAACGCCGACGACGTGTTGTCACCGACACCCGCTCCTGGTCTTCCGGCGCGCGAGTAGCCGAGAAACACCAGTATGCACGCACTCCCCCGACGCCCCGACGGACGGCCCGACGCGCGCCTCACGCGAGGGCGCCGTCAGTCTCACCCGTCACAGTCGCGTCGGTTCACCCGGCGAAACCACGATCGGGCCGACGCCGGACCGTAGGATGGACAGTCGTCCCGCTTTCCGCCTCCACGGCCGTGACAGCTCGGCCGTCACCGGCAATGTCGCCGGTACGGGTGATCGGGCGGACGTCCATCGACGGCCTCCCCCAGCGGCGAGTGAACGTGACGACCAAGCCGACGCGTTCGAAAGGACCATCGATGAGCGGCTCCACCACAAGTTCCTTCGTAGTCGTCGCCAACCGTCTCCCCGTCGACCGCGTGAGCGCCCCCGACGGCACCCCGAAGTGGCGGCGCAGCCCGGGTGGCCTCGTCACGGCGCTGCACCCCGTCCTCGAAGCCGAGGAGGGGACGTGGATCGGCTGGGCCGGCGACGCCGACGGAGACGTCGAACCATTCGCCTTGGACGGCATGCGGCTGCACCCCGTGCCGCTGACCGGCGACGACCTGCGCGACTACTACGAGGGTTTCTCGAACGCGACGCTGTGGCCGCTCTATCACGACGCGGTCGAACAACCGATCCTGCGCCGCAGCTGGTGGAAGGCGTACGAACGGGTCAACGCCCGTTTCGCCGAACGTGCCGCCGAGGTCGCGGCACCGAACGCGGTCGTGTGGGTGCAGGACTATCAGCTGCAGCTCGTTCCGGCGATGCTGCGCAAGCTGCGGCCGGACGTGCGGATCGGGTTCTTCCTGCACATCCCGTTCCCTCCGGTCGAGTTGTTCATGCAGCTGCCGAAGCGTTCGGAACTGTTGAACGGGCTGTTGGGGGCGGACGTCGTCGGGTTCCAGCGGCCCGGCGCCGCGCAGAACTTCCTTCGACTGACGCGACACCTGCTCGACCTCCGTCCACAAGGGCATGTCATCGACGTGGACGGGAGGCAGGTCCGAACCGGAGCGTTCCCGATCTCGATCGACACGGCGGCGGTGGAGGCGACCGCGTCCACCGAATCCGTGGCGGCCCGAGCCAAGGAGATCCGCGCCGAACTGGGCGACCCGAGGACGATCATCCTCGGCGTCGACCGACTCGACTACACGAAGGGCATCGAACAACGCCTGAAGGCTTACCGGGAACTGTTGGCGGAACGGCGATTGACGGTGCCCGAGGTCGTGATGGTCCAAGTGGCGACCCCGAGCCGCGAGCGCGTCGAGCATTACCAGACATTGCGGTCGGCTGTGGAGCGAGAAGTCGGGCGGATCAACGGCGAATTCGGAAGAGTCGGGCAGCCGGCCGTCCATTATCTGCACCAGTCGTACAGCAGGGAGGAATTGGCCGCCCTGTACTCGATCGCCGATGTCATGGCGGTGACTCCGTTGCGCGACGGAATGAACCTCGTCGCCAAGGAGTACGTCGCTTCGCGCATCGACGGTGACGGGGCGCTCGTATTGTCCGAGTTCGCCGGAGCCGCCGCGGATCTGCGACAGGCGTATGGCGTCAACCCGCACGATCTTGACCAGTTGAAAGACGTACTGATGCACGCCGCCAATGCTTCGGTCGAGGATCGACGGAACCGGATGCGCGCGATGCGGCGTTATCTTCGTGGACACGATGTGAAACATTGGGCGCGCGCTTTCCTCACCGCGCTCGGTGTTCCCGAAAGGGCCACCGCGTACAATTCCGGCAATATTCACAAAACGTCCACGTAATTGACCGCGCCATCACTATGGCATGCAGAGTCCTGGGAACCAGTCAATGACCCATAACGTCTCGACGTCCGCCACGTTCGATCCACAACTGCGATCGGCGTTGAATCGGCTCGCGCGAGTACCGCAATTGTTGATCGCCTGTGACTACGACGGCACACTCGCGCCGATCGTCACCGATCCGACCAAGGCCGTGCCGATCCCGGAATCGGTGACGGCGTTGCGGGCGCTGGCGAACCTCCCGCAGACGAAGGTCTCGGTGATCTCGGGCCGGGCGCTGCGCGATCTGGCGGCGCTGTCGCGTCTGCCCGGCGAAGTGCACCTCGTCGGCTCGCACGGTTCGGAATTCGACATCGGGTTCACTCACGACCTGTCCGACGAACAGATCGCGCTGCGGACGAAGCTCGTCGAGACGTTGGCGTCGATCGCGTCGACGCACCCCGGCACCCGCGTCGAGCACAAACCGGCGGGCGCCGCGGTACACACGCGGGAGGCGGACGCGACCGTCACCGAGGCCGTCGTGGACTCCGTGTTGAGCGGCCCGGCGACGTGGTCCGGAGTCCAACTGACCCAAGGCAAAGAGGTCCTCGACCTGTCGGTCGTGACCACTCACAAGGGTGACGCCCTGGACTCGTTGCGGCAGCAGCTCGGCGCGTCCGCCGTCCTTTTCATCGGCGATGACATCACCGACGAGAACGCCTTCGCGCATCTGCACGGCCCCGATGTCGGCATTCGCGTCGGCAACGGCGACACCCGCGCGGCGCACCGTTTGGGAGACCCGCAAGAAGTCGCGCAGTTGCTCGCGATCCTGCTGGAGACCCGCCGCACCTGGCTGCTCGGTGGGGCGGCGGTGCCGATCGAACGTCACTCGATGCTCGCCGACGGCGCCAACAGCGCGCTCGTGACGCCGGACGCGCGCATCACCTGGTTGTGCCACCCCCGCCCCGACTCCGGAGCCGTGTTCGCGGACCTGCTCGGCGGCCCCGCGGCCGGATACTTCTCGGTGAAGCCCGTCAACGGGGGCATGACACTCGGGCAGCGTTACGTCAAGGACACGATGACGGTCGAGACGCGGTGGGCCGGGTTGACCGTCGCCGACTGGCTCGACTCGACCTCGCTCCAGGCCGACGACCCACACCCGACCGTCCTGGTCCGACGGTTGTCGGGCCGCGTGCCGGTCGACATCGAATTCGCCCCCCGTCCCGACTTCGGACAACTTCAGGTGCGCCTGCAGCCCATCGACGACGGTCTGCTCGTCCTGGGCGACAACGAGCCCATGGCGCTGCGCTCCCCCGGCGTCGAATGGCAGATCACCACCGACGGCGGCCAGGACACCGCGCGCGCCACGATCGACCTCTCCACCATCGACGGCTCGCTGGACCTCGAGTTCCGCTGCGGCACGAACGACGTGTCGGCGACCGCCACCAGCGTCGCCGACCGCTGGGAGGCCACGGAACGCCCGCGGGTCGATTGGGTCTCGACCCTGACCCTGCCCGAACGCGAAGCGGACATGGTCGCGCGCAGCGCCCTCACGCTGCGCGGTCTGTGCCACGAACCGACGGGCGGCATCCTCGCCGCCGCGACGACGTCCCTGCCCGAACACCTGGGCGGCGTGCGCAACTGGGACTACCGCTTCTGTTGGCTTCGCGACGCGTCGATGACGGCGCGGGCGCTCGTCGATCTCGGTTCGCTCTACGAGGCGGAGAACTTCTTCGGTTGGGTCGCGGGCGTCGTCGAGCGCACCGGCGGGCACCCCGAACGGCTCGCACCGCTGTACGCCATCGACGGTCTGCCGCTCGGGCCCGAAGCCGTCATCGACACACTGCCCGGCTACGCCGGCTCGCGCCCCGTCCGCGTGTCGAACGCCGCGAACCGGCAAGTCCAGCTCGACGTGTTCGGACCGGTCGCGGATCTCGTCGCCGGGGTCGCCGACCGCCGAGGCAGTCTCACCGAGTTCGAGGCGTCCGTGGTGACGGCGATGGCCGACGCCGTGGAACGTCGCTGGCACGAACCCGACCACGGCCTGTGGGAGGCGCGGCAGCAACCGCGGCACCACGTCTACTCGAAGGTCATGTGTTGGCTGACGATCGACAAGGCGATCTATCTCGCCGACAAGTACGGCATGGCGCGGAAGGGCTCGTGGGAGACGCTGCGCGAGGCGATCGCGGAGAACGTCATCGAGCAGGGCTGGAACGCCGAGGTGGGCGCGTACACCGCGGCCTACGGTGACGCCGACCTGGACGCCGCGTCGCTGTGGATCGGCATGTGCGGGTTGCTCCCCACGGACGACCCGCGCTTCATCGCCACCGTGAACGCCGTCGAGGCGGAGCTGCGGTCGGGGCCGACCGTGTATCGGTACCACCGTGACGACGGCCTCCCCGGCGAGGAGGGCGGCTTCATCCTGTGCGCCGCGTGGCTCGCCGAAGCGTACATCCTCATTGGACGTGTCGGTGACGCCGAGGAGCTGTACCAACAGATCCTCGACTGCGCGGGACCGACGGGGCTGCTCGCCGAGGAGTGGGACCCGGTCGCGGAACGCGCGCTCGGCAACCACCCGCAGGCGTACTCGCACCTCGGTCTGATCCGTTGCGCGTTGCTGTTGGACAAACTCGACCGGCACTGAGCCGTTCGCCCCGTTCACTGTCGGGCCGCCCGTGGAGCCTCCGCTCCAGGGCGGCCCGTCGTCGTTCCAGGGCGCTGCGCCCGGAAAGGATCGCCGGAGGATGGCCACGCAGTCGATCGACTCACGATGAGCCCGCCCATCCTGGACGTCTTCGATCGCGAATCATGTTGGGCGGCAATGACTGTAACCGACAATAGTCCCTTATGGTATATCTCGGGGGCCTCCAGCCTCCTCCCCTAAGTCGGAGACTACCCATGGAGTGCTGAAGCCACGCTAAAGCGGGCTGAAGTCGACTTCAGCCAATGGTGTCGTCATCGCGTACGCGCGCCCTCGACGACCCGCACCACGCGGACCGGGACGGATCGCGTCCGGGTCGCGGAAGGCCCATGCGGCTCGCACCCGACACGCGTTGCGCCACTTCCTACACTGTCGGCGACGATCCGTGAGCGAAGAAGGGGAGAACGGTGCGGTTGGAAGGACGCGAATGGCGGACCCTCGTCAGTGACGTACGACTGGGCGGGAACCGATACCGCGTCATCCGACCCGAACGTCCGAGCGCGCACACGTCGCTGTACGCGAGCCGGTTCGGGGTGGAACTCTCGGTCGACAAGACCGCCACGATGGAACTCGCGATCGCCTGGTGGTTGGCCACGCGCTCACCCAACAGCCTGGTGTACCTGCCGTTGCGTTCCAGCGAATCGAACTGCGGTGAGGACTGGGGCGGCCCGAAACTCGACCTGGTGCTGCTGCACCACAGCCTGGGTTTCCCGGTGTCACGATGGAAGCAGGTGCGGACGCGCCTGTCCGCCGCGAAGAGCCACAAGGTGACCATGCCCGTCCGCGCGTTCCCGTCGATGACCGGCGAGGACTACGCGCGGCGGGACCGTCACGACTTCCGCGACCACCTCCGTTGGTCGATCACCGCCGAGACGCTGTTCCTGACCGGAAGCCGCCGCGCCTACGAACTCCAGAGCCGCTCGGTCCGTCAGCTCGTCGAGGAATGCCCGGCGGAGCTGGCCCGATATCCCGGCACGCACTGTTGCGTCGACATCCACATGGGGCGTTGGAACCGCCGTGACCGCCGGAACCCGTACTCGAAACTGCACGTCGAATGCTGTGCCCGTCACTGGTTAACTGACCCGGCCCCGCGTTCACGGGCGACTTCGCCGATGACGACGACCGCGGGCGCCGTCACGTCCGGCACCTCCGCTATCACGCCGAGCGTCGACCGGACGACGCGCTGCCTGGTCGTGCTGGCGTCCATGATCGCGACGGCGGGCAGCCGGGGGTCGCGTCCCGATTCGATGAGCGTCGACGTGATCGCGCGCAGGTGGCGAACCGCCATCAGCAGGACGAGCGTTCCCGTCGAACGCCCGAGCGCGTCCCAGTTGACGAGTCCGGCGGGGTCGCCGGGCGCGAGGTGGCCGCTGACGACGGTGAAGTCGTGGACGATGCCGCGTTCGGTGACGGGAATGCCCGCGAGCGCCGGGGCGGCGATGCCGCTGCTGACGCCGGGGATGACGTGGACGGGCAGCCCGGCGGCCACGAGTGCGTCGAGTTCTTCGCCGCCGCGTCCGAATACGAAGCCGTCGCCGCCTTTGAGTCGGACGACGGTCTTCCCGTCGCGGGCGGCGTCGATCATCGTGTCGATGATGTCGTCCTGGGTGGCTTGGCGGCCGTACGGGATCTTTCCGACGTCGACGATGTCGACGTGTGGTGGGAGGTCTTCGAGGAGGGCGGCGGGGCCGAGTCGGTCGGTGACGACGACGTCGGCGCGGCGGAGCGCGCGGTGTCCCGCGACGGTGATGAGTTCGGGGTCGCCGGGGCCGGCGCCGACGAGGGTGACGGTGCCGGTGGCGTCGCCGGGGCGTGGGCGGTGGACGGGTGCGGCGAGTTCGCCCGTGTCGAGGCGGTCGGCGATGTCGGCGGCGAGCGCGGCGGACCGTCGGGGGTCGGCGTCGGCGAAGCACGCGACGGTGAGGCGGCCGGAGCGGGCGACGGCGGGGGTCCAGGCGGTGGCGGCGTCGGCGTCGTCGGCGCGGACGCAGAAGACGCGGTGGTCGTCGGCGTCGGCGCTGACGGTGATGTTGACGGTCGGGTCGTCGGCGGCGGCGAGCGCGAGCCACTTTCCGTCCATATCGGAGGATTGGTAGCCGCGGCGGTGCCAGGTGATGGCTCCGGCGTCGGCGAGGGCTTCGAGCGAGATGTGGACGGTCGGGGCGACGAGGTGGACGCGGGCTCCGGCGTCGATGAGGCGGGGGACGCGGCGGTGGGCGACGTTGCCGCCGCCGACGACGAGGACGTCGCGTTCGGATAGTCGCAGCCCCAGGGGGTACATGGCGGGTCCTCTTCTCGCGTTCGGTTGCTGGCTGCCAGATTAGAGGTCGTCCCGTTGTCGCAGGTCGTGCGAGGCGAGTATGTGGGCGTCATGCTGTGCGGTACGGGATCGCCCGCACGCCGGTGTCGCATGCGAACGGTCCGACGTCGCCGGGCGTTCACGGTCCGCCGCAGTCGATCCGCCGGCTGACGGGACTGCCGACAAAGGCCGATGGGGGTCGTGGCCGTCGGGGATGATGGTCGTCGTCGTGGAGGCGTGGTGCCGTTCGTGTTGGGAATCGGCCGCTTGGTGCGGGTCGTTGCCTTACCGTCGTGGGCATGGGGTGGAAGCAGGCGGGGCGACGTGTCGGTGGAGTGTTCCAGTCGATGGCGCGGTCGACACGGGCGATGTTGAAGATCGGGGTCTTGGTCGGCTTGGTCGTGGCGGGCTTGGTGTTTCCGCTCGCGGCGGCCGGTGGCCTGTCGTTGAAGGCGGGTGTCGACGCGATCGACCGGTTGTCGGTGACGATCGGCGAGTCGACGCCGCCGCAGACGACGTATGTCTACGCGGCTGATGGGACGACGCTGATCTCGCAGTTCTTTGACGAGTTTCGACGGAACGTGCCGTTGGACGACGTGTCGCCGGTGATGCGGCACGCGATCGTCGCGGCGGAGGACGCCCGGTTCTACGACCACAATGGGGTGGACATGAAGGGCATCGTCCGCGCGATTGCGGCGAACCAGAGCAGCGGCCAGGTGGAGCAGGGCGCGTCGACGTTGACGATGCAGTACGTGCGTGGGGCGCTGCGGCAGAACGCCGACAGTGTCGAGGAGATCCTCTCGGTGACGGAGCAGACGCCGTCGCGGAAGCTGCGCGAGATGCGGCTGGCGATGGCGGTGGAGGAGCAGCTCTCCAAGGAGGAGATCATGGAGCGCTACCTCAACGACGTCTATTTCGGGCATCGCGCGTACGGGATCTATGCCGCGTCGTTCGTGTACTTCTCGAAGGCGCCGGGTGATCTGACGTTGACGGAGGCGGCGACGTTGGCCGGTCTGGTGCAGGCGCCGTCGGCGTACGACCCGGCGGCGAGTGACAAGACGGAGGCGACGGACCGGCGTAACTGGGTGTTGGACCGGATGGAGTCTCTCGGGTACATCACGGCGGAGCAGGCGGAGAAGACGAAGGACAAGCCGATCAAGCTGAACCTTTCGCAGCCGACGAACTCGTGCATGGACTTGTCGGCCGAGGTCATGACGTACGGCTTCTTCTGCGATTACGTGCGGCACTGGTGGCGTGCGCAGCCGCAGTTCGGGAAAACGCCGTTGGACCGGGAGAACGATCTGCGTCGCGGCGGGTACACGATCATCACGTCGATCGACCCGGCGGCGCAGAAGGAGTTGCAGGCGCACACGAACAAGACGCAGGCGAAGGGTTCGCAGTTCGCGTTGGGAACGGTCGCGGTGGAGCCGGGAACGGGTCGGGTCAAGGCGATGGCGGTGAACCGGAACTTCGAGCTGGATCAGTCGGCGAACGGGATTCACTCGCACCCGGTCGCGAGTTCGAAGGGCGTGAAGGGCAGTTACCCGAACACGGTGAACGCGCTCATGGGCGGCGGCGAGATGGCCGGGTACCAGGCGGGTTCGACGTTCAAGATGTTCACGATGCTCGCCGCCTTGGAGGCGGGCATGCCGTTGGACACGCAGATCAACTCGCCGCACCGGGTGGCGACGAAGTACCCGGTGGCGTCCGGTCCGGCGTCGTGCGGTGGCGTGTGGTGTCCGTCGAACGCGTCGGGTTCGATGGCGGGCCTCCGGACGATGTGGTCCGGCTTCGGAATGTCGGTGAACACGTACTTCGCGCAGTTGATCCAGCGGGTCGGCGCCGACAAGGTCGTGAAGATGGCCGAACGCCTTGGTCTGCAGTGGCGCAGCGACACCGACCAGTACTACGCGGACCCGGAACGGTCCGAGGGTTGGGGCGCGTTCACGCTGGGGGTGGCCGACACGACGCCGTTGGAGATGGCGGGGGCGTATGCGACTCTCGCTGCGGACGGCAAGTTCTGTCGGCCGACGCCGATCTTGAAGGCGATGGATTCGACGGGTCAGGAGATGACGGAGACCGCGCCGAACTGTCGGCAGGAGATCGACGAGCAAGTGGCGCGCGCGGCGACTGACGCGGCCAGGTGCGTGACGGGGTACAAGGCGGCGAAGGGCGGCTGCGGCCCGTGGTCGACGGCGCCGGGCGTGTACAAGCAGGTGGATCGTCCGGTCGCGGGCAAGACCGGTACGACGGACTCGACGCGGGCGGCGTGGTTCGTCGGTTTCACTCCTCAGTTGGCGGCGGCGTCGTTCATCGCGGACCCGGACAATCCGTTCAACGCGGTGGGTGACGGGAACTCGCAGAAACCGATCGACGCGGTCGCCAAGGCGATCACGGAAGTGTTGAAGGACCAACCGAAGAAGGACTTCACGCCGCCAAGCGGCAAAATCGTCCATAAGTGAGGTAGCGGTGGCGGGACGGCCGGGGCGGACGCCTCGGCCGTCGTCGCGTTCGGGGTCGGGCGGCGGGGCCGTCCGTTCGGGACGGGGCCGCGGCCGAGCGCGTCAGCTTCGGAGAACTCGGCCGACGAAACGTGACGCCATCACGGGCAGGGCGGCCCAGTTCAAATTGAGGTAGGACGCGTGGACTCCGCGCTCGACGTAGCCCTCGGTCCGTCCGCCGAGCCATGACCAGGCGGGGTGGTCGCCGGCGCGCGGGGAGACAACGGTCCGATGATGTTGGTGTCCGGTGATCGTCTCCCCCGCCCGCATGAGGACGCTCGTCGAGTAGGCGGTGGCGTCGCGGTAGCCGAGGACCGTCTGATCGGTGCTCTTGGCGGCGGCGGCGAGGACCGCGCCCATGGGTCGGCCGTCGAGTTCTTCCGCGAGCCACACGAGCCCGGCGGATTCGGCGGCGATGGGCGCGCCGGCGTTGGCGAGCGCGGCCATGTCCCGTTCCATGTCGACGTTTCCGGCGAGTTCTTCGACGTACCACTCGGGGAAGCCGCCACCGAACACGAGGCCCTGGGCTCCGTCGGGCAGTTTCGTGTCGCGGAGCGGGTCGACGACGGCGATGTCGGCGCCGGCGGCTTGCAGGAGTTCGATGTTCTCGGTGTACGAGTAGGTGAAGAAGCTGCCTCCGGCGACGGCGACGAGCGGTTTCGGGCCGGGGCGGGGCGTGTGTCCGGCGGTGGCGAGCACGTCGGCGGGGTCCCAAGGGGTCGCCGACAATCGCGGGGCGGAGCGGGCCATCGACAGGAGACGGTCGATGTCGACGGTGTCGAGGATCGTCTCGCCGAGGCGGCGGACGGCGCGGACCGCTTCGGGCGCGCGGTCGGCCGTCGGGACCATGCCGTGGTGGCGCGGGGGCAGCGACACGAGGTCGGATTTGCGCAGCGCGCCGAGGACGGGCACGTCGATGCGGTCGAGTGCTTGACGGAGGACCTCTTCGTGGCGATCGGACGCCACGCGGGTGAGGATCACGCCGGCGAGCCACACGAGGCTGTCGTACGTCTTGAAGCCGTGTACGAGCGCGGCGACCGACTGCCCGGTGAGGGCGGCGTCGACGACGAGGACGACGGGCGCGCGGAGGTGTTGCGCGAGTTGGGCGGTCGTCTGGGAGCCCGCGACGCCGGAGATTCCGTCGTACAGACCGAGAGCGCCTTCAACGACGGCGATGTCACTGCCCGCGCTGCCGTGGACGAACAGGTCGGGAACGAGCGAGTGGGAGGTGAGGCGGGGATCGAGGTTGCGGCCGGTCTTTCCGCACGCCATCCCCAGGTAGGCGGCGTCGGCGTAGTCCGGGCCGATCTTGAACGCGGACGCCGACAGCTCTCGCGCGGTCAACGCGGCGAGCAGCCCGACGGCGACGGCGGTCTTGCCGTGGCCGGACGACGGCGCCGAGATGACGAGGCGTGGCACATCGGTCATTCCTGACTCCTTTATGGATTCACAGTGGAGAGTCCAGCCCGAGTGCCGGATCGTGGGGTGACGCAACCCGCCGTCCACTGCCGGGGCGGCCCGTCGCGACCAACCTACTGGGCGGGCGCCACCGTCCGGATGTCCCTTCGCGCCAACACGAAGAGGCCGACCGGGATCATCGCGGCGAACAACCACCACTGGTAGGCGTACGCGAAGTTCTGCCAGGAGCGTTCGGCGACGACGGGGATCCCGACGAGGCCGTCGCCCGGGTCGTCGTCGGTGATGAACCCGGCGAGCACGGGGTACGAGAGGGTCCCCGCGATCAAGTCGATGTTGATGGACCGCGCCTGTGTCACGCCCTCGACAGTGTTGATCTCGCCGCGTTCGCCCTCGGACGGGTGGACGGTGCCGGAGATCGTGATCTCCCCGGCCGGGGCCGACGGAACCTCGGGGACGGCGAGCGCGCCCTCGGTGGAGGGTGGAATCCACCCTCGATTGACGAGGACGGCACGGCCGTCGTCCAGGATCAGGGGGGTCACGACCTCGTAGCCCGTCTTGCCGTTGACGCTGCGGTTGCGGATGAGGATCTGACCGTCCTCATCGAAGTATCCGGTGGCGGTGACGCGGGTCCACGCGGCGTCGGAGGCGGGGGGTTCCTCGACGTCGACAACGCTCGTGACGTCCGCCGGGGACTCGTCGTGCTGAGCCTCGACCATCCGGTCGTTGACGGCGGCGCGCGCCTCGTAGCGGTCGTACTGCCACGTGCCGAGGAACGCGCACACGGCGATCAGCACGAGCGCCAGCGCGGTGAGTCCGAGCCAGCGCAGCGACATCAGGGGTCGGAATCGGGCTGTCACGGCGGCCAGTCTAGAAGGTCGATCGGGATCGTGACGGGCGCGGCGGTCGGCTGTACTCCGCGTCTCGCGGTGCAGCCACGCGAGCGGCGGAGCGGTGCCCTCGGGTTGCGAGTCTGGCCCATTCACCGGCGAACCGGACGCGAAGGTCGAATCGTAGAAGCGGACGCGCCCTCGTGTGCGGGAGTTCCGGAGCCGCTCCCGCGCGCGAGGGCGTCCACGCCCCTCCCCGTCCAGCGGGCCGACGTCCTGAGCCGCGCCTCGCACGACCGGAAGTGCCGGGGCAGCCTCTACGATGGCCGCATGTCTGATCTTCACGCTGCCGTCGAGGCCGTCCTGCCTGGTGTCCGTGCCGACCTGGAACGCTTGGTGCGCATACCGTCCGTCGCTTTCGAGGGTTTCGACCACTCACATGTCGCCGCGAGCGCGGAGGCCGTCGCCGAGTTGTTGCGCGGTGCCGGAATGCCGGATGTGCGGATCGTCACCGGTGTCGGCCCGACCGGGAAACCCGGCCAGCCCGCCGTGATCGGGCGTAAACCGGCTCCGCCGGGAGCTCCGACGGTCCTGTTGTACGCGCACCACGACGTGCAACCCGCCGGTGATCCGGCGAACTGGGAGCAGGACGACCCGTTCGAACCGGTCGAGCGGGACGGTCGCCTGTTCGGGCGCGGTTGCGCCGACGACAAGGCGGGCATCATGGCTCACGTCGCCGCGTTGCGCGCGTTCGGGGACGACCTCCCCGTGGGCGTCACCGTTTTCGTCGAGGGCGAGGAGGAGTACGGCTCGGACTCACTCGAGAACATCATCGCCGAACATCGTGACCTGTTGGCGTCCGACGTCATCGTCATCGCCGACTCGGGGAACTGGGACATCGGGCATCCCGCCTTGACGACGTCGCTGCGGGGCCTGGTGAACGTCTACGTCGAGGTCAAGACCCTCAAGCAGGCCGTCCACTCCGGCATGTTCGGTGGCCCGGTCCCCGACGCGTTGACGGCGCTGTGCCGACTGCTGGCGACGCTGCACGACGAGAACGGCGACGTCGCGATCGACGGGCTCGTGCGCGGAACGGCCGCGCCGTTGGACATGCCGACGGAGCGACTGCGCGCTGAGGCCGGGATGCTCGACGGCGTCGAGTTCATCGGGACGGGCCGCATCGTGGAACGGATCTGGACGAAGCCGACCGCGACGGTCCTCGGAGTCGACGCCCCGGGCGCCCGCGAAGCGGCGAACGCGTTGCAGCCGAGCGCCCGCGCCAAGGTCAGCGTCCGGCTCGCGCCGGGAGACGACGACGTCAGCGCGTTCGCGGCCGTCAAGGCCCACCTGGAGAAGAACGTGCCGTGGGGGGCGCAGGTGTCGGTGACGCTCGACCAGGGCGGCAACCCGTGCGTCATCGACGCGCGGGGACCGGCGTACGACGCCGCGCGGGCCGCGTTCGCGGAGGCGTGGGACGGCACCGAGCCCGTCGACATGGGCGTGGGCGGTTCGATCCCGTTCATCGCGACGTTCCAGGAGCTCTTCCCGAACGCCGCGATCCTGGTGACGGGCGTCGAGGATCCGGACGCGCGTGCCCACGGCCCCAACGAGAGCCTGCACCTGGAGGAGTTCGCCCGGGTGTGCCACGCGGAGGCCCTGCTGTTGCAGAAGGTCGCCCAGTTGAAGCCGTCGGCGTGATCGTCGCGGGCGGGGTCGCGACNGCCCCGCCCGCGATCCGTCCACACTGTCAGCACAGTGGATGGAGGGATCAGCCGAGAAGCACCATCCCGTCGACGGCGTCCGGCGGGAGCGAGGAGACCCCGTCGACCACCCGGTCGGCCCTCGAACGCGGATCGTCGTCCGCGAAGTAGCCGTCCTCCTGGGACTGCCACACGGTCATTCGATCGCGGACGTCCATGCCGTCGCGATCGAGCACCCGCCCCAACGCGGCATTGGCGTCGGCATATATGAATACATTGAATGTCAACAGTGGATTCCATTCTCGCCGGGCAGATGAAACACCCTCCATAATCAATATGTCGGGTGGATCGACGGAGACGAAATCATCGGCCATTTCCCCGCGTTCCCAATCGTAGGCGCGAAAGCGGGCGGCCTCACCACGCGATATCGGCCCCAGGACCGCGGACGACAGGCGAGGCCCGACTTCGAGCGGATGCTCCCAGCCGATCAGCAGGTCGTCGGTATGCACAATGGCCACGACATGCCCGGCCGCACTAACGCGTTCGGCCAGTCGCCTGGCGAATGTGGATTTGCCGCTGCCCGAACGGCCGTCGACGGCGACGAGCCTCGTGGCGCCGAGACGCGGGGGCCGCTCGACGATCGCCGATACCACGGTCGCATAGGACTCAATTCTCATAACACTCCGATAACAACACCCGTCGCGGGTTGACACCCCTCGACGCAAGCCGATATCTCTTTATATGGGTCAGCAAGAAATTCGAAGTGCCCAGGGTGCCCACTGCCAAAGCACCCTGGGCACTTCGCCTGTGTTCACCCGATCCACACGCGCCCAAGGGTTTCCTTACACCTCCAATGCCAAGCCGGCCACCGTCGGGAAGATTCGGACCGTCACCCAAAGCCATGGTGACGCCACCATTTCGATCCATTGGGGATATCAAACCGATCCCGATCCAGTCCACAATGTTTGCATGGCCCCACCCGCACGCGATGTCGCGGCCGACGGTCATCACGACCAGGGGTTGGATCGTCGTTGCCGCAGGTCGCGCGAGGCGCGGACCGAGGGTGTCACCCGACCAGGCGGAGCGGTTCCTCGGTGTTCGGCACCTTTGACGTGCCGCGGCGCGATGCGGGTGCTCCGACGACGCCACGAGGCGGCGCCTGGCGGTCGCGCAACGGGATGTGGAGTTCCGCGCTCGCTCAGGGCTCCGCTACCCGTCCTCCCCCGCACGGTGCAGGATCTCCTCCAGCGACAACCGAGGCGTGGCAGGCGGAGTGAAGCCGGGACTGTGCGCCCAACCAATCCGCAACACCAACATCGGGTAACCGATTCCCGACAACAGACCCGCGAGCCGCTCCCGCGTCGCGTCCACTTCGATCGGTTCGCTGAAGGGCTCCACGGACAGGCCGAGCTCGGTCGCCACCAGCCACAACGCCGACAGCGCCTCACCGGAGCGCAGCCACGCCGGGACGTCGTCCGAGGTCGCGAAAACGACACCGTAGACGGCGGAATTGTCGTTATCAGGCTCATCGGTGACATCGGACGGATGTGTCGGCCGTGCCCGCCCGAAACGACGTGGTGCGACCCGAACATGCCCCGGCTCCGGGTTGACGGCCTCCTCGGGGACACCCACCCCCGAACGACTCGCTCCCGACCACTCGTTGATCTCGTCGAGCCGCTTCGCGTCGGCCGAGATGATCCGCTGCGCCTCGTTCGTGATCGCCGACAGAGTCATCACGTCGGCGTCGGACAGCACGTGAAAGTGCGCGCCCTCCGACTCGGCGGTGTCCGACAGACGCTCCAACGTCTCCGTCGGAACCGGCTCGTCCAGGACCGGCCACCGGTCGGTGTGGCGATACATCATGAGGCGCAACGCCTGTATCCCCTCCTCCGTCGACTCACCACGCTCTCCGAGCGCGATCCGGGCCAGCGGGTCGGCCGAGGTGACGGTCCGGCCCCGAGCCCGAGACACGGCCGGATTCGGATAACCCTGCGCCTCCAAAGCCTTCCGAGCATGATGCAGGGCCGCTCCGCAGCTGAATGTCAGCAGACGACCGTCCGGGTCGCTGAGCCGCAACTGACGCCGCGTGTCGGCGAACAGCTCCAACGCCCCCATCGTGATCTCCCAGCGCCACGGCTGCGTGTTGTGAACCGACGGCGCGAACCGCGCGACACTCACCGCCGAGGTCAACACCTCCACGGATTCACTCGAATCGGCCGACATCTCGCCTCCCCCTGTCCGGAGTCCGGGCCGGTCACCCGCACCCCACCCGCAACAGACTACTGAAAGCGACGATGAAGCACCGCTAAGTGCCGCGCTCGGTCGTCGGACTCGGCGAACTCAGGCCACGGCGGCGAACAATCGATCAGCGGCGGCCCGGAACGCCTCGTCCTCGGTGAAGACCCGCCAACCACCGAAGTAGGCGAGCCGCTCGTCGCCCTCGACCAACGCACGCACCAGGGGAACCGCGGGCGCGGCCGCCGAGCCGATCCGCGCGAGTCGACCGACCGCGAATCTCATGACGGGAAGGACACGGCCGTCGCGAAGACCGTCCAAGGTGCTCGCCAACACGGGCACCGCGCGGGTCGCGTCGCCCGTGATCGACCAGAGCGAGGCGGCGGCGCGAGCGCGCCCCCACTCGTCCCCGGCGTCGAGGAGGCGGCTCAACGCGGGGACGTGGCCGCCCGCCGGCTGCCCCAGTTCCCCGAGCCACTCGACGGCGGCAAAGCGGTCGCCGGCGTCCACGGCCGAGCCGAGGACGTCCAGCGCGATCGTCGGATCGCCGCTGATCCGGTAATGCGTGATGGCGAGGTGGTGCCGCAGCCGGTCGCCCTCCACGTCCGTGACCGGCGGTAGCGTCACGCCCGACGCCGCCGGGCCGATCGCGCCGAGCGCGGCCAGGATCGGTTCCGTCGTGACGGGGAGCAGGGCGGCCAGCTCGCCGACGGCCGGAGCGGCTCGGTCTCCCCATTCGGCCAGAACACCCGCGAGCGCGCGGATCTCGGCCTCGTCGGCGGCGCCGAGTTCGCCCAGGCGGGCACGGATCGCGGGCAGCAGTTCGTCGGCCCACTCGCCAAGCGGCGCGAGCACGTCCGTGAGGCCGGGAATGGCCGAGGAGACGGTGCGATCGCCCCAGAACATGTTCGAATGCGTGAAACCGGGCCGACCGGTCGTGATCAGTTCCGTGAGCGAAGGGAGGGACCTCCGGTCCTCGAACCGCGTCGCGGCCCACAGCGCGATGTCGGCGTTGGACGTCCGGCGCCACTGCCCCTCGTCCGTGAACAGCGCCGTCACCTCGTCGGCGTGGTCCACCGCTTCGGCCCCGATGCACGCGAGCATGTGCAGGGCCCGGGCCCTGCACTCGGCGTCGGGATCGGCGAGGAGCCGCCCCAACGTCGGCAACAGGGACGTGGTGACGGATCGGCGATGCATCGTGGCGATGGCGGCGACGTGGGCGGCGGCACGGCGAACCTCGACCGTGGCACCGTCGGCGGCGAGACCGGTCACGACGGCGATCTGGGCCGCGCCGTCGTCGAACAGCTTCGCCGCCGTCGTCGCGAGGCCGAGGTGGTCGCCCCCCGTCGTGGCGTGAGCCCACCGGTTCGCGTCGGGTGCGCGGATCGCCCCGACGGGGATCTCCGTGTCCGACGGTTCGGCGACACCGCCCGCTTCGACTCGGGCACGCAGCGCCGCGAATCGGAACTGCGGATCATCTCCAGTGGACAAGTTTGAGAGAAGCGTCATGATCGACTCACGCGACGCCGGACCTTCCACAGTATTCATCGCGGAGCCGAGAGCGACGACGATGTCGAGGCGGGTGCCGGGTTCGGTCTCGGAGTGCCACCGCTCGAGGAGCGCGGACGCCCGCTCGTCCCCCACGAGGTAGGTCATCAGCCGGGTGACGAGTCGCCGAATCTCCGCGTCCTCGTCGTTCGCCAACGGTCGCAAGCCGTCGATGGCGGAACGCCACGCGGTCGGCCACCCCGGGTCGACCCAGTCGTCGTGGACGGTGCGGGCTTCGTCGGCCAAGGCGTCGATCAGGTGGAGGACATGGGAACGCAGCGAATGTCCCGGGGTCGTGACGAGATCGACGAGGAAGGGAAGGGCGGCCGTTGCCGCCGAGCATACCCATCCACCCTGGTGGTAGAGGTTGTTGTCGAGCTCGTTGAACGCGGTGACGGCGTCGTCGGCGGTGTCCGCACGACATCGGCGCAGGAGTTCCGGCACGTCCGAGGCGGGGCCGTAGTTGTGTCGGAGCTCGCCCCAGGCGATCGCGTCCAGTCCGTTCCACATGCGCCGCACTCTAATGTCCGCGTCCGACATGGTCTAGCCGACGACGGTGGCCCAGCGCGCGATCGCCGCACGCACGGCGTGATCGTCCATGATCGACTCATGATTGCGGTACCAGGACAGGCGTTCGTCTCGGGCGATCGCGGCCGTGGCGAGGGTGAGGCCCTCCGTCGATCGCATGGCGGTCAGGCGTTCGACGGCGGTGAGGTGGACGGGTGCGACGTGGGCCTGGTCGAGCCCGACCAGAACGGAGCCGAGCGCGGGGGCCGCGACCTCGCCATCACCCGTAATCCTCCACAGTGCCCACGCATGATTGGCGCGTTCCCAACCCGGATGGCTGTCGGCGAGCAGGTCGCGCACCGTCGTCGCGTGTTCGGTGCCGGTCGGGCCGAGGTCGGCGAGAAACTCGGCGGCGGTCGATCCATCCATAGGGGACTGTAGCGCGCCGCCGAGGACGCGCGTCGCGATCGACGGGTCGCCGGTGACGCGCCAATGGGCCCACGCGGCGACGAGCCGGTCGTGCCCGGCGGCGTCGGCGCGTTCGGCCAGTTGAGCGGAGGCAGCGACCGCTGCGGGGCCGAGCACGCCCAGCGCGCGGGCGACGACGAGGGGAAAGTCGGCGCCGTCGAGCGCGGCCACCAGTTCGGGAGCCGCCGACGCGGCTCGCTCGTTCCACGCGATCACGGTCCGGCACAGGGCGGCATGGCAGGTGCCGTCGGCGATCGACAATCCTTCGCGCAGCGCGGGTGTCAGTCGAGGCGCCCAGTCTCCGAGTGGGGCGAGCGCGACGTCGGCGGCGATCTCGCCGAACGGATGGTCGCCGCGTCGAAGGCGGTCGGCGACGATCGGGACGACCCCCTCGTCCTCGAGCCTCGCCAGAAAGCGGAGCGCGTGCCCGGCGTTGGTGTCGCTGTCGGTGTCGAGCAGCGCGGTCACGGGCTCGCGGAGTGTCTCGGCTTCCGGGCCGAGGCCGGCGATCAGCCGCAACGCCGCCCCTCGTATCCGCGCGTCGCCGTCGCTGAGCGCGTCGCCGAGCATGGGCAGCAGGTCGTCCGTCGGGGAGCGCCAATGCGCGGCGACGGTGGCGGCCGTTCCGAGAGCGAGAAGGCGTGCGTCCGGGTCCGCGGCACCGGCGTACAGGAGACGAGCGAAACGGCTGCCGGGGGCGGCTTCCGGGAACAGCGCCCCCGCGATCAAGGCGATCCGGCCGCGAACGCCGCCCGAATCCGCGCCCTCCCACCGCTTCACGTCGGCCGCGAGCAGCGCGTCGGCGGCGACGTCAACGTGATCACCGGGTCGAAGCGCGTCCGCGTCTGTCAACGCGCGCAGTGCCGCGAAACGAGCCTGGAGATCGTCCCCTTCGAACAATCTATTGAGGATTGAGCGGACGTCGGGCGCAGAACCGGGGTGGGCCGCGATCAGTTCGCCGAGGCCGATGACGACATCGAGTCGGAGCGCGTCATCGGGCTCCTTTTCCAACCGGCTCAACAGGACTGCCGCGCGTTCGGACCCGTCGAGGTACCGAGCGAGGACGGTGGCACCGCGCCGCACTCCCAGGTCGGGATCGTCGAGGAGGCCCATGAGCCGGGGTAGCGCGGTTCGCAGCGCCGCGGGCCAGGCGGTGTCGACGAACTGTTCGTCGACTGTGGTGGACTCGTGCGCGAGTCCGTCGATGAGGTCGAGTACGCCGACGCGAACGGGGCTCCCCTCGTCGCACGCCACGGCGACCAGGTACGGCAGCGCCGCGGTCGCCGCCGAACACACCCAACCGCCTTGGTGGTACAGGGCGTCGTCGAGCATCCGCGCCGCGTCGACCGCGTCGGTTCCACCCCGACACGCGCGCAGCAGACCGGGAATATCGACATCGGACCCACCATTGTGTTGCGATGCGTCCCAGTCGATCCGGTCGATTTCGTCCCACATGCGCGATGATGCTACTGCCCGCGGCAGTATGAGGACCGGTGTCGGGCCGACGATCTCACGACGGCGAATCCCATGAGATCGAGACACCGAACCCCGTCGATCGTTTGGCGGCCTTTGCCCCGTTCGCCCGTTATGGAACTTCTCAAGCCGACCGGGTTAACCTGCTGCTCCCCGAGAGAGAGGACCAACCATGATTCGTCGTGGCCGCGCGGCCTTGATGGCGTCCGTGGTGACCGCGGTGGGTTTGATCGCCGCGCTCGTGGCGGCACCCGCCACGGCCGAGGAAGGCACGATATCCGCCCAGGCATCCGTTCTGGACTTGAAACTCGCCGACGCCGCGCAGGCGGCCGCGGCCCCGGTCATGTACTTCGGGGCCGAGCCGCTCGCCGACGTCAACGCGGCGGCCGAACGCGCGGTGTCGAACGCGTCCTGCGCGATCGACCGCAAGTACGCGACGGCGTTGAGCATCGCGATGATCTGGCCCGAGGTGTCGCCGAGCGGTGCGGCCCCCTCGCCGATGACGCTGTCGCGGTATGACACGCAGTCGACCCTCGGAGACCCGCAAGGACGAGCCCCCGGCCTCTGGTTCCACCCCGGCATTGGAATGTGGCAGTTGGACTCGGCGGGGCTCGGAACGGACTTCACCGCGATGGAGGCGATGGACACCCGCAACGCCGCCGACCGGATGGTCCCCTTCATCGTCAACAAGTTCTGTTCACGAATCAACGCCGGGGCCACCGCCCCATCCGCCCGCGCCTCGGCGTGGGCCGACTGGAACGCCTGCCGTGAAGGAGCCTGCGACACGATCTTCTGGCGCGTCTACAACAACGGCGTGACCACGGTCGACGGCGTGGGCCGCTACGGCGGCGGCGAGGTCCGTGAGTGCCGCTACGGCGGCGTGACGCGCGCTTGTCTGTTCGTCGACCCCGCGCGGGCGCAGGGAAGCAACTGGTGGGCGAAGCCCGGTGGCGGGCGCTCTCCGATCGCGGCACCGTTCTACGTGTTCAAACAGGACGTCAACGGTACGCAAACCGAAGTCCGGTACTGGTTCGCGGCGAGCTCGGGGGCGTCGACCGACGTCGTCGCGTCCCGCCCGTTCGGCAGCAACGCCAGGGGCGGCCTGACCTGGCAGACCGGCACCGGTTTCTGCGACCTGACGACGGGAACGGGAGCCTGCTGACGACGGTGGCGCCGCGGACGGACCTCCACGGCGCCACCGCCACGTCCTACATCGTCTGGGTCACCTTGCGCAGTCCACGCGGCGCGTCCGGGTTCTCGCCCCTGATCAGAGCGAGTTCGAGTGCCAAGCGCTGCAACGGAAGTATGTCCAGCAGGGGAGCGTACCTCTCGTCCACGGCGGGCGACGCGACCCGCAACGCCGAACCCATCACATCGGACGGTCCGATGACGACGACGTCGGCGCGCCGCTCCCCCAAGCGTCCCAACACATCACGCATGGCCTGACCACCTGGACCGTTGCCCACGACCGCCAGAACCGGAACGTCCGGGTCGGTCATCGCCAACGGGCCGTGCAACAGGTCGGCCCCGGAGAACGCCAACGCGGGCAGGTAGGACGTCTCCATCAACTTCAGCGCCGCCTCCCGGGCCGTCGGGTACGCGTAGCCGCGCCCCGTCGTCACGACCCGATCGGCGAAGCGGTATCGGTGCGCGGCACGGATCGCGGCGTCGTCCTCGAGGACGACGCGCGCCAGTTCGGGGAGCTCGGCGACGGCGCGACGCTCCTCCTCCGGCAGGACGCCGTCCCCGGCGCGGACGCCCTCGATCAGCATGAGCAGGGCCAACAGCTCAGCGGTGTACGTCTTCGTCGCGGCGACCGCTCGCTCATGCCCGGCGGACACGTCGATGTGTCGATCCGCGACGGACGCCAATGGGGACGCCGCGTTGTTGGTGACGGCGAGGGTGCGGGCGCCCGATTCCTTGCCGACCCGCAACACCTCGGCGATGTCGGGCGAGCCGCCCGACTGGGACACCCCGACGACGAGCGCGCCCGACAGGTCTGGGCGCGCGCCGAACACGGTGATGGCCGACGGTGAGGCGAGGCTCGCGGGGATGCCGAGTCGGATCTCGGTGAGATACGCCGCGTACAGCGCCGCGTGGTCGGAGGTGCCTCGGGCGGTGTAGACGACGAAGCGGGGTCGTTCGCGAGCGATCTCGGCGGCGACGGCGGCGATCGCGCCCGACTGCTCGTCCGCGAGCCGCGCGTACACCTCGGGCTGCTCCGCGATGTCGGCGGTCATTCCCGCACCGAAAGCGACTTCGGCGATGCCGTCCGACGTGGGCGCGGTGCGATTGAGCGTGCGCTCCTCGGCCATATCTACTCCCAATGCTCAAGCTTTGCGCGGTAATGCGCAATCAAAGCATATTCCGATCACACATGAACCGCCAGTGTCGCGGGGAGCGATCCTCGTGACAAGCGCGGAGGGATCCGCCCTGACGACCGCGCCGAGCACCGCGGAGTCGCGGGCGCGCCGACGGACGAGGGCGACCAGAAACAGGGGCATGAAAAAGGCGTCGACCGGGGGCCGACGCCTTTGCGCCATAGTGGATAGTTCTACATGGATCGTTACAGGGCGAGTTCCCAAGCGAGCAGCTGGACATTCGCGATCGGGTTCCAGTCGCGGTCGGGGATTCGCGTGAAGCCCATCGACCGGTACATCGCCTGCGCGGGCTTGCCGACCTCGTCGCGCGTGCAGATGACGACGGCGCGGCTGCCCAACTCGCGCGCCCGATCCACGCACGCGGTGGCGAGCGCCCGCCCGACGCCGCGACCCTGCGCGTCAGGGTGAACCGCGAGCATCCGGAACTCCAGCTCGCCGGGGCGATTGATCTCCGCCAGTGGAGAACCGGGCAGGCAGATCGCGACGGAGCCGAGCACGGTCCCGTCGACATCGACGGCGACGAGAAGCGAGGCGTCCTTCGCCCGGCCGGCCACGTCGCGCAAACGCGCGGCGTAGTGCCCGCCCACACCTTCGGCGAGCTGGCCGTCGTCGACGTAGGCGAGGACCGACAGCTCCGCGATCGCCGCGTAGTCGTCGGATTCGGCGGGGCGGATGACAATGTCCATCATGGTCCTTTCGACGAACCCGGGGGTGGGGGTCGCGCCCAATGATGCGCGCGCCGGACGTCGAAGGAAACCGTGCGCGACGAGACCTCGCTCACCCGACGGGACGGACGGGCCCGAGCGTCGGTCGGCGGACGCGNGNNGGGCCGGTGTCGAACGCGCACACCCGCGTCCGCACCGGCCCGGCACGATGATCATCCGTTGGACGGTAACTCGATGACGGCGATCAGGTCGCCCTCCTGCACCACATCGCCCTCGTTGACGGCGACCTCAGACACGACCCCGCCGTCTTCGGCGTGCACGGGGATCTCCATCTTCATCGACTCCAAGATCACGATCGGGTCGGCGTCGGTGATGGTGTCGCCCTTCTTGGCCACCACCTTCCACACGTTCGCCACCATCTCTGCGCGGATCTCCTCGGCCACGGCCGCCTCCTGTTTCGTCTGTCGTTGTGCCGCGCTGTCACGTCCCTGACGGTGATGACGTCAGGCACCGTCGCCGACCGGCGGCGTTGTACCGGGGCACAGTACGTGACCGTGCTGGTCGGGGGACAGTTCGCGGGGATACTGCCTCACCACAATAAACGCAGGGCGCGACGAATCGGCGTCCGAGTGAGACCGTGACCGCCTGCCGCCGGCGTTCGAACGGGGTGCGTATCGTTAACGCTCGGCTGAAGACCCATCGACCGCAGGAGGCAGACATGGCCAAGCGTGCGCGCAAGCGTCGTTCCCGCAAGAAGAACGGCGCCAACCACGGCAAGCGCCCCAACGCGTAACGCCAACGGGTGCCGGTGGCACCCGAACGGCACGAGGTCCGCCGAATCGTCCTCTCCCGAGAGGGGACGTTTCGACGGACCTCGTTGTCGTTGAAGTATCAGCCCGTGCGGACGGGGGTCTTCAAGTCCGCGTTGGGTTCGCCTTCGGCGGGCTTCTCGGTGTGTCCGGGGCTACCGCGCAGCGGAACCTCCTTGATGAACCACGCCAACAGGAAGCCAGCCGCCGCGAACGGGATGGACCACCAGAACACCGTCGTCAACGCCTCGGTGACGCCGGAGGTGACGACCGTGTGCATCGGCTCCGCCAGGTTGGCGACCTCCTTCGGGTCGAGCCCGGCGCCGTCCCCGCCGAAGTTCGCCGCGAGTTCGTCCGGCACCTTGCCGTCCATCGAGGCGACGAGCCGGTTGGCGAAGATCGACCCGAACAACGCGACCCCGAACGAGCCGCCTATGTTGCGCAGGAACGTCGAGGTGCTGCTCGCGACGCCGATGTCCCGCTGCGGCGCGCTGTTCTGCGCGACCAACATGGTGATCTGCATGAGCAGGCCGAGACCGGCGCCGAGAACGAGCAGGTAGAGGCTCGTGACGATGAGGGAGGTCTCGGTCGTCAGCTGAGTCAGCAGGCCGATTCCGGCGATCATGACGACGCTGCCCGCGATCGGGAAGATCTTGTAGCGTCCGGTGCGGGTGACGAACGATCCGGCCGCCAGCGAACACACCATCGACCCGAGCATCATCGGGATGAACCACAGTCCCGACTCCGTCGGAGACAGGCCCTGGACGATCTGCTGATACATCGGGATGAACGTCATCGCGCCGAACATCGCGAAGCCCTGAAGGAAACCGACGGCGTTGATGATCACGAAGTTCGAGTCGCGGAACAACCGCAGCGGCAGCACCGGCTCCGACGCGCGCTGTTCGACGAGGATGAGCGCCACCAGGGCCGCGACCGACACGGCGATCAAACCGAGGATCTGAGGCGAGTCCCAGTCGTATTGAGTTCCGCCCCAGGTCGTCACGAGGACGAGACCGGCGGCGGCGATCGACAACAGGGCGATGCCGGCGTAGTCGATGCGGACCTTGATCTGGTGCCGGGGAAGCTTCAAGGTCACACCGATGACGATGAGCGCGACGAGACCGAGCGGGATGTTGATGTAGAACGCCCACCGCCAGTTCAACTGGTCGGTGAGGAAGCCGCCGATCAACGGGCCGCCGATCGTCGCCAACATCATGACCGCGGCCATGAAACCCTGGTAGCGCCCACGCTCGCGGGGCGGGACCAGATCGCCGATGATCGCCATCGCGCCGACCATCAGACCACCCGCGCCGAGCCCCTGAAGGCCGCGGAACGCGATCAGCTGCTCCATGCTCTGAGCGGCGCCGGAGGCGACCGAGCCGATCAGGAAGACGCCGATCGCGAACATGAACAGCCGCTTGCGGCCGTACAGGTCACCGAGCTTCCCGTACAACGGTGTCGTCACCGTCGCGGCGAGGATGTAGGCGGTGACGACCCACGACATGTGGCCGTAACCGCCGAACTCGCCGACGATCGTCGGCATCGCGGTGCCGATGATCGTGTTGTCGAGCATCGCCAGCAGAATGGCGAGCATCAGACCCGGGAGAACGACGAGGACCTCGCGTCTTACCCCCGGAACTTCGGCCGCAGCCGTGTCAGTTGTATCCGACATCGATAGGAATCCCTCCAACTTGCTTACCGGTCGACAAGTAAGCGTCCGCCAGCTACGATAGGCCCGTCCTAGCCGGCCGGCAAGTCAGTTATGAGGTTTGGGTGAGTGAAGCAGGCAACACCCGCCAGCGCATTCAGCAGGTGGCGATGGAGTTGTTCACCGAGCAAGGCTACGACGCGACGTCGCTTCGACAGATCGCGGAGCGGCTCGGGCTGACCAAGGCCGCGCTGTACTACCACTTCCGCACCAAAGAGGACATAGCGGTCAGCTTCTTCGAGGACTACGGTCACGCCGTCGAGGAGCTCACCGAGTGGGGCGAGAGCCGACCGAACAGCATCGACACGAAACGCGAACTGCTCGCGCGCTACGCGGACCTGCTCGTCGCCCACATGCCCGCGATGCGGTTCATGCACGAGAACCGGCCCGCGCTGCGGAAGTTCAACAAGGAACAGCTGTTCCAGGAACGCATGGGACGCCTCATCCGCATCCTCGCGTCCGACGAGGACACGCTACTGCGACGGTTGCGAGCGTTCGACGCGATCATGACGATGCACGGCGCGTGGTTCCTGCGTACCAGCATGGCGGACGATCCCGCCGAGATCCGCGAGGCGACGCTCGCGATCTCCATCGAACTCATCGAGTCAAACGAGAGGGATCGGCGGCCGTCAGCAGCTCCAACTTCGCCTTGAGCCGCAGCTTGATCTCCTCGGGCGCCTTCTCCTGCTTGCAGCAGCGCTGCACGAGCGCCCGCACGTCCTGCTCGATGCCGTACTCGGCCAAACAGGGCGAACACTCCGCGAGGTGCTGTTTGATGATCACCCGTCTCGCGTCGGCGCATTCGGCGTCCAGATAGAAGTACACCTCGGCGAGGACCTCACGACAGTCAACCGACCGCTGCTCTCCACCGGTCACCGTGTGACCTCCTCTTCCTTGCTCGCCGCCGAAAAGCCGCGCTGAGCGGCGTATTCCTGAAGCATGTCGCGCAGCTGCCGCCGTCCACGGTGCAACCGGGACATGACCGTACCGATGGGGGTGCCCATGATCTCGGCGATCTCCTTGTACGCGAAGCCTTCCACGTCCGCGAGGTACACGGCCAGACGGAACTCCTCGGGGAGGCGCGCGAGCGCGTCCTTGATGTCGGAGTCGGGAAGACGGTCCAGCGCCTCGGTCTCCGCCGAACGCAAACCGGACGACGTGTGCGACTCGGCCTCGACGAGCTGCCAGTCGGTGATCTCATCCGTCGGCGCCTGCACAGGCTGGCGCTTGCGCTTGCGGTAGGAGTTGATGTAGGTGTTGGTGAGGATGCGGTACATCCACGCGCGGAGGTTCGTGCCCTCCTTGAACTGGTGGAACGCGCTGAACGCCTTCAGGTAGGTCTCCTGAACGAGGTCCTCGGCGTCCTGGGGGTTGCGGGTCATCCGCAAGGCGGCACCGTACAGCTGGTCGACCAGCGGCATCGCGTCCCGCTCGAAGCGGGCACGCCGACCGGCGCCGGTCTCGTCCCCCTGCGATTCGGTCACCGAATCCCCTCCCTGTGTCCGTACGCCTGAGCGTACGACACGGCCGCCCTCGGCGGAACCAACCGAACGATCCTTCGGCAGCACCTTCGCGTCCACCGGCCAGGCCGGGGCGTTGAGGAGTCGTTCCAGTTGGCGGGTCTGCGCCTGGTCGGCGCGCTCCCTGGTGGAGGCCATCACGAGAAGCCACATCCTTTCCGTCGCGACGCCTTCGCGACGTCGCCACACAGCGGTGAAACACCGCGCGGGCGTCGGCCATTCCGCGCGCCCGTGAGGAATGGAACACAACTCGGCGCGTAGCGAATCGCACCCGGAGTGCGATGCGTTGCGGCGGTGCGCTTTCCGTCGACCAAACACGGAACCCCCTCGGCCGTCGAGCCCAGAAGGACTGGGGCGTCACCCATTCGTGTAATCAAGCAATGCCTCCCCGTTACCGGCCATGGGCATCCTCGTTGATAACAGTGGACCCGTTAGGGACCTCCCTTTAAAGCAGGCCGCAAGGTCTGTTGCCAACCTCCCAGGCCCTGCCCGGGCCTGGCGACACGACACCGTCGCCGGGCCCGGGATGGCAGGAGCCATCCCGCCTTCGACTCAAGTCGTCCCGCACGTCGATCATTCCCGGGCCCCCGCCCGTGATTCGAGTGCCGACCGTCCGCACTACGCGGCGCGTACCGCGTCCTTCCAGGCGAGGATCATCGCGCGACGCTCACGCGGCGTCGTACCACCCCAAACACCGTTGCGATCGCCCGCGTCGAGCGCCCACGCCAGGCAACGCGCCTGTACCGGACAGTTCGAGCACAACGCCAGGGCCTCCGCCGGGGACTGTTGCGCCTGCGGCTCCGGAAAGAACGTCTCGGGATCGGCGGACAGGCACTCGCCGCGAAGCCGCCACTCCGAATCATCGCGCGCGGCCGTCAACGCTTCCCGCAACCTCGGGTCCCGTCGAGCCGCGTCGATCTCCTCCTGATTGGGCTTCCTCTTCGATCGGCTCAACGTGCCCAACCTCCCGCTTCCATCCAGGTCCGGTGTGCCTTGACGGCGACGAACGACCACACCGTCGAGTGCGCGTAGGGATGTGTTTTACCCCACATGGTGGTGCGAGATCAATACCTCACGGACAGATCAATACGAAAAGCCGAGGGGGTTCGCCCGTCAGAACAGTGTCTGCTGCTGGGTTTCCTCGCCGCCCTCCGACGACAGTTCACTTCGCTCTATCAACTGTGGACCATCGTTGCGGACGTTGCCGACGGCCCGTGACACCGGCCGCGACTCGATGCCGGACAGATACGACATGCCCGCCGGACGCAACAGTTCGTCCACCTCGGCGTCGACCTCCCCCAGCCACGCCGGAATGCGCTCGGGAGCCAGGACGAACGGCATCCGATCGTGCACCCGCGCGAAGTCCCCGACCGCCTCGGTCGTCAACACCGTGCAGGTCATGATCCCCTCGTCACCACGACCCCAGAACTCCCACAAGCCCGCGAACACCAACGGATCACCACTCGGGTCCGTCATGTAATACGGCTGCTTCTTCCCATTCGAAAGCTTCTGCCACTCGTACCAACCATCGGCGGGAACGAGACAACGCTTACGCCGGAACGGTGTCCGGTACGAACGCGCCGTCGTCACCGTCTCCACTCGCGCGTTGATCATCCGCGCGCCCGATGAGGGATCCGCCGCCCACGGCGGGACGAGCCCCCACACCGCGGCGGACACGACCCGCTCCTCCTTCCGCCGAGACCGCCGCACGATCGGAACCGGCATCGTCGGAGCGATGTTGAAACCGGGCACGACGCGCCCGTCGGTGTCGTCCACCGCGTCGAACAAGGTCGCCAGGTCGGTACTACTGCGAGTCGACGCATATCTGCCGCACATCCGCTCACGGTACGTCGTGGGGCCGACAATTCGGCGCGCTCAGTAGGCTGGTCGCGTGACACACACGCGCGCACCCGAGGCGGCCCGCTGGGCCGCTCCATCCGCGACCGGTCCCATCCGCGCGACCGTCGACCTGCCCGGATCGAAATCGATGACGGCGCGGGCGCTGCTCCTGTCGGCCGCGACCACCGGCACCTCCGGCATCGACGGCGGCCTAGCCGCCCGCGACACCGCCCTCATGGCCGCCGGACTGCGCGCCCTCGGGATCGACGTCGACGACGACGCGCGCGTCTGGAGCGTCACCGGACGGCCCCTTCGCGGCCCCGCGCACGTCGACTGCGGGCTCGCCGGCACCGTCATGCGCTTCCTCCCATCGCTGGCGGCGACCGCCCGCGGATCGGTCTCCTTCGACGGCGACCCACACGCCAGAACTCGACCGATGGGCCCACTGCTGCGCGCGCTCACAGCCCTCGGCGTCACCGTCGAAGCCGAGTCGGCGAGCCTCCCCTTCACGCTGTACGGCTCCGGCCGCGTCACCGGAGGCGAGGTCACCGTCGACGCGTCGAGCTCCAGTCAACTCGTGTCCGGTCTCCTCCTGTCCGCGCCACGTTTCGATCGCGGCATCGTCGTCCGGCACTCCGGCCCACCCGTCCCCTCCGCGCCGCACATCCGAATGACCGTCGACATGCTCCGCGCGGCGGGCGCCCACGTCGACGACGCCGACCGGAACGTCTGGCGCGTCGAGCCGGGCGAGCTCACGGCCAGGCAATGGACGATCGAACCGGACCTGTCGAACGCCGCCCCCTTCCTCGCCGGCGCCGTCATCACCGGAGGCACCGTCACCGTGCCCGGCTGGCCTCACACGACCAGCCAACCCGGCGACGCGCTCCGCGAACTGTTCACCGGGCTCGGCGCGGACGTCCGCCGCGATCAGGACGGGCTCACCGTCACGGGGACGGGCCGTGTCACCGGCATCGACGCCGACCTATCCGAAGTGGGCGAACTGACCCCCGTCGTCGCCGCCGTGTGCGCCGTCGCGGACTCCCCGTCCCGGCTGCGCGGCATCGGCCACCTGCGCGGCCACGAGACAGACCGGATCGCCGCGCTGGCAACGGAACTCGGCAAGCTCGGCACCCACGTGACCGAGGAGACCGACGGGCTCACGATCACGCCCCGCCCACTTCGCGGAACCGTCGTCGAGACCTACGCCGATCACCGCATGGCCCAAGCGGCGGCCGTCATCGGTCTGGCCGTGCCCGACGTCGAATTGTCCGATGTAGCGTGTACGTCCAAGACACTGCCGGAGTTTCCGGAGCTGTGGACACGAATGCTGGGGACAGGGCACTGAGACAACGCCGCAACTGGGACGAGGACGACGTGCGGGTACGCCCGACACGGCGTTCCCGCCCTCGCACCAAGATCCGCCCCAAACACGCCGAGGCCGTTCCCGGCTTCGTGATCGCCGTCGACCGGGGCCGCTACACCTGCCGCGTCGACGACACCGACGTCACCGCGATGCGCGCCCGCGAACTCGGCCGCAAGGGAGTCGTCGTCGGTGACCGGGTCGCCCTCGACGGCGACACGAGCGGCGACGACGGCACCCTCGCCAGGATCGTCCGGATCGAACCTCGACACGGGCAACTGCGCCGCACCGCCGACGACGATGACGACAAGATCGAGCGCATCATCGTCGCCAACGTCGACCAGCTCGTCATCGTGTGCGCGCTCGCCGATCCCCCGGTGCGCACCGGATTCATCGACCGCTGTCTGGTGGCGGCGTTCGACGCCGACATCCAGCCGCTGCTGTGCCTGACGAAGGCCGACATCGGAGCGGACGCGCTACCCGAGATCGATCGTTACTACGCCGACCTCGACGTCCCGTACGTGACGTGCCGACCCGACGAGCCGATCGACGATCTGGCCGAACGACTCGACGGCAAACTCTCCGTCCTCATCGGCCACTCGGGTGTCGGGAAGTCGACGCTCGTCAACCGGCTCGTTCCCGACGCGGACCGCAGCGTCGGCGACGTCAGCGCCATCGGCAGGGGACGGCACACGTCGACCAACGCGGTCGCGTTGGAACTGCCGGACGGGAGCTGGATCGTCGATACGCCGGGTGTCCGCTCCTTCGGCCTCGCGCACGTCTCGTCCGACTCGCTGCTGCACGCCTTCGGCGACCTCGCCGACGTCGCCACGGGGTGCGAACCCGGGTGCGACCACACCGGTCAATCGGGCGTGTGCGCCCTCGACTCGCTCCGCGACGCCGACGGCGAGGCACCCCAACGCCTCCAGTCGTACCGCCGTCTCCTCGCGGCGATCAGCTGACCGCGCCCTGACCTTCCATTCCGCTTGGTTGGGCAAATGTCGAAAACAGGCGTGATTTCGCAATTTGCCCAACCAAGCGGAACTTTTGCCCAACCAAGCGGGATCCTGTTTCCGTGGGACGTGAGGTACAAGGTGAGGGCGATGGGGCGGAGCGCGGTTTAGACTCGGGCGCATGTCGACCCACGCGGATGATCTGGGGCTTGCGCACCTGCTGGCGGACAGCGCCGATTCCATCGCACTTGACCGATTCCGTTCGGCGGACCTGCACGTCGAGAGCAAACCGGATCACACGCCCGTCACGGATGCCGACACCACGGTCGAGAAGGCCATCCGGTCCACATTGGCGCGAGCCCGCCCCCGGGACGGCGTCTTCGGCGAGGAGTTCGGCGACGAGCCGGGCGCCGGGTCGCGGCGCTGGGTCATCGACCCGATCGACGGCACCAAGAACTTCATGCGCGGCCTGCCGGTCTGGGCGACCCTGATCTGCCTCTACGAGGGGAAGGAACCGGTCATCGGCCTCGTGTCCGCTCCCGCGATCGGGCGGCGCTGGTGGGCGGCGACGGGCGTCGGAGCCTTCGCTGGGCGGCACCGCAATCGCGCGGAACCCATCCGGGTGTCCGGTGTCGCGAAGGTCGGGGACGCCTCGATCAGCTACTCGAGCCTCCCGAGCTGGTACGAGCACGGTCGCGGTGACGAGATGGTCGGCCTCCTGAAGGGCGCGTGGCGCAGCCGGGCGTACGGCGACTTCTACAGCTACGCGCTCCTCGCGGAGGGACAGGTAGACGTCGCGATCGAGCCCGAGGTGAAACTGTGGGATCTGGCGGCGCTCTCGGTGATCGTCACCGAGGCCGGTGGACGCTTCACCGATCTCGACGGCAATCCCGGCCCCGCGGGAGGCTCCGCGGTCGCGACGAACGGGCACCTGCACGACGCGGTGCTCGACGCGCTGCGACCGAGCTAGGCGGCTCGGCCGCTTGCTCGACATCAGTTGCCATCGATATATTTCAATATAGGCAGATCGGCGCCATCTCCGCGTTCAGTCATTGGCGCGCTCGCTAGACGGCGACGGGCACACCACCTCATCGCAATGACGCTACGAACGGGTGCGATGACTCACCCGAAGGTGGGACTCACCCGGCTGGGCGGGGGCGAGACCGAGGGTTACCCTCAACAAAGTGTCCGCGGGTTGGTTCTTCCTCGCGGCGATGATCATCGCTTACGGGGTCGCCAACTTCCTGCAAGCCGTCGCCGCCAATCGTGCAGAAACGCATCAGTCGTTTCATCCCAAGCTGCTGCTCTCACTAGCGACCCAGAAGACGTATCTCGTCGGCATCGGCTGCCAAAGCCTGGGTTTCCTCCTGGCGATCGTGGCCCGCGCGGACCTGCCCCTGTTCCTCGTACAGGCCGCCGTCGCCGCCGGGCTCGGAGTCACCGCGATCCTCGGCGTCATCGTCCTGAAATGGCGGTTGCCGCGTGCCGAGGTGGTCATCCTCGTCGGGCTGACCGCGGGCATAGCCGCACTCGTCATATCGGCGAAACCATCGGCCTCGGAAGACCTCGACACCCTCGCGATCCTGGCCCTGTCGGGCAGTTGGATCCTCATCGCCGGGCTCGGCTGGATCACCGCGAAGAAGCTCGACGGCGTCCCCGGTTCGGTGGCCCTCGGCGCCCTGGCGGGCCTCGCGTTCGGGGCGGCCGCGGTCGCGTCCCGACCACTCGCGAGCGCGATCGACGTCACCGCTCTGCTGTCGAATCCCCTGCTCTACCTCATCATCGTGCAGTCGCTGACGGGACAACTGTTGTTGGCGTTGGCGATGCAGCGCGGCAGCACGACCGCGGCGGTGGCCGCGATGGACGCCGCCTTCGCCGCTCCGGCGGCGGCCGTCGGCCTGCTGCTCCTCGGAGATCAGATACGGCCGGGCCTCGAATGGCTGGCGGCGCTCGGTTTCATCGTCACCTTGGGCACGGTGCTGGCGCTGACGCGGTTCGCCGAACCCCAGGGCCAGGCGAACGCGCTGCTGCCGAAGCACATCTCTCCCCCACGGGATGACCCGTTCGATCTGGACGTGGTCCAGGCGCAACCGACGACGACCGTCAACGGCGCCGTCCGTCGGTGCGACGGCGCCGGAACACACTGACGGGCTCACGCCCGATTCGTCACGGAACCGGGTCGCCCCGGTGCACATTCACTTCGACCTCATCGGCGGCGAAATCGAGCATCGCGTGCGTCAGTTGCGACAACGCACGAGCACAGGCGATCTCCTCACCGATGGCGGCTACCGGACGGTCGCCCGGGTTTCGCCGCGCACGGCCTGTGGCGCGCAGTTCCCTGCCGTTCGGCATTCGCAGAGACGCCGTCGCCACCGTGTGGTTCGGGTCCTCCTCGAATCGGACGTCGATCATCCAGTTCGCGGTCAACATCATCGTCGACATGGCGTTACCTCCTCCCCGTCGACTACCCCACAAGTGTGCTCCGAATATCACTAGTTGTCATGTCGTGACGACAACGGGTTGTCCAATACCATCATCCGGCGACAAAAACGGGCAAAACTCACGAAATGCCGCGCGTACTCCTTGTAACGATCTTCATACCCGACTATTCTCGTCAGGCAAGTCGACAAGTGACGTCGGCCGATTCCCACCGCACCACGCACCATTGAGGACGTGATAGCTGTGGCCGAGTATGCACCACAGGCACTTCGGTGGCTGGGCAACGCGATCGTCCAGGCCATTCCATCGGCGAGGTTCTCCGGCATCGTCGGCGACCCGAGCCACAAGTATGGGTATCACCGCGCCCGAAACCGTCTCCCGAAGAACGACTACAGCGTCCAAACCGGACCAGACAAGGCGGGCGACGGTTGGGCGGCCTCCGCCCTCGACATCTCATTCGACTCCAAGTGGATGAAGACGATCACCAAGCGCCTGCTCGCCTCCGCCAAAGACCAGAACGACCCCAGACTGAACTGCATGCGGGAGTTCTTCGGCACCACCAACGGTAGTTCGGTCGCCGGTTGGGACACCTACTACGGCAGACCAGCCACAAGCGACGACTCACACCTGTGGCACGTCCACATGTCCATCTTGCGCAAATACGCCAATGACCGGAAGGCGCTCGCGGGCGTCCTGTCCGTCATCAAGGGAGAAAAGGAGCTCGACGTGGATCTCGACGACAAGGTGAAGCTGTCCGAATGGATCCCGCAGGCCTGGCCCGACCTGGACGAGACGATCACCGTGCGCACCGCGCTCGGATCGGCGTACGGGCACGCACGTCAAGCCAAGGACCTCATCCGTGATGCCGTGCCCGAGATTCTCGCCGGCCAGGCCGCGATCCTCGAAGCACTCCGTGGCTCCAGCGCCGCGGAGATCCAGAACAGCGTCCGGGAGGAACTCGGACGCGTCGCACCGCGCCAGCGCGGCGCCGACGGAGCCCTCGCCGAGCGTCTCGGCCCGGCACTCGTGACGGCGCTGACCGCACGACTCGGCGACGCGGTGTCCGAAGCGGACCTGACTGCCGCCGTGACGGAGGCGATCGGCGCGGTGTTGCCGCCGACCGACCACGCCGAATCGGCGACCGAGAGCACCCCGAGCGAGGGCTGAACGGGCGTCTCGCCGTACCGGCACCTCGGCGACGCCGACCGACGGTCCCCGCTTGACGTCCGAGGGATCGCCCGCATGCCACATGTGGGCGATCCCTCATCCGCGCTCCGCCGGTCCCCGGCCCCGAGGTCGGCATCAGCTTCCGTTTCGACCCTCCCCGACGACACCCGATCTGCGCAGCTCGACCCGCCCCGGCCGTCCGGATTCGAACGAAGTCCGGACCCCAGGTCGACACCAAGCATCGAATCCGGACGGCCGACACCGATCAAGTCGGCATGAGAAGTGCTGGGACGCAACACAAAGCGCCGCATTCTCGCTCACGCCACGAACTGTTCGCACACGTCACCCGCGTCACAACGCTCACACGTGACCGGACTTACCTCACCCCCGCCGTAAGACACCCAAAACGTGCGCTAAAGTTACAAACGCATCCGACGCGGGGTGGAGCAGTTCGGTAGCTCGCCGGGCTCATAACCCGGAGGTCGCAGGTTCAAATCCTGTCCCCGCTACCAAGTAGAACGCCCTCGAACCATCACGGTTCGAGGGCGTTTTTCATGCCCTGGTGACCAAGCTGAGACCGCCAAGGAAAAGCGTCGCTGTCACCTCCACAAGCGAACGTCCATCGGGTCACGACCGAGGCGCTTGAGAACTCTCGTTACGCCGCGTGAACGCAACGGCGGCGAATAGGCAGACCAACTGCCGGTGCGGGGGCCACGGGGGCGGCCATCCGAGTGCCGACATGCGCGGGATTCAGAGCCTGAACCCCACCCGACCTGCGAAGAATGCCGTGTTGCGTTGATCGCGAAGTCAGCTACGTGGACACACCACAATAGCCATGATTACTGTCAGCTATGATCTCGTTGCTTACTTTAGGTGAGCGCAGATCACTTCCACACCAATCGATTTCATCGCAGAAGGAGATGTCATGTCCATTCGCACCGCCGTGCTCCGGGTATCGACCGCCATCGCCACCACCGCCATCGCCACCGCCGCACTGGCCGGCGCGGCCGCCGCGGCACCGACCGAGGCAGTCCAGGCGCCCTACGCGCAGGCCGCGGGATCGATCAACGCCGACGGCACCATCCAGAACTCCAAGGGAGTCGTGAGCGTCAACAAGCCCGAGGCCGGCCGTTACTGCATCCAGTTGGAGACCGCGACACCGATCAGCGACCTGGTGGCCAACGCCACGCCACGCAGCGGCGCTGCCTGGAACACGCAGATATTCGTCACCGCCGAACCGAACTCCAGGTGCGGCAATAGGACCGACACACTGCTCGTCACCACCGGCAATCCCACCAACGGGGCGACCGACGCGCCGTTCAACTTCACCGTGTCCTAGGGCCTCCCGCCCACTCACGATGGTGTGACCGTCTGACCCGACACAAGACCGTCGCCAATTCGATCCGCCTCGCCGTCCCCCACCGGACGGCGGGGCGGTCTTCGTCGTTTCACACCGAGGGCGCGACGAGTTCCACATGCGACAAAATCGGGACGGGACGCGTCGGAGCGCGAGAGACTCGGCCCACCAGTTGATCGGTCGGTGTGCCGGACCTCGCCGAGCCGACACCTCCGACGATCGATTCCATCGTGAGCGAGGGCGAAGCAGCATCCCTCTCGTTGCTCGCTAACCTGGGGACATGCGTGAATGCGATGGGGCTGTCGCCGTGCAGGGAAGGCATACCCGATGACCTACGGCCAGCCGACCGAACCGAACGCGACCACGCCACTACCCGATGCCACACCCCAAGGCCCGGGCATCGCGCCAGCCACACCGATACCTCCGCAATACCCGATATCGCAACAGCCCTGGGGAACCCCCGGATGGCCAGGCCCACCACCGACGAACCCTCCCAAGGGGCCTGGACTGGCCGTAGCCTCGGTACTTCTCGCGCTCATTGGAGCCGGGTTGCCGCTCCTCCCCATCGACTTGGCCGGTCTCCGTCACTACCTCACCCTCCCATTCGGACTGGCCGGGCTGGCTCTCGCGATCATCGGCTGCACCGGACATCGGCGCGGCCAGCCGATGGCAGTCGTCGGCGTGATGCTGTCCGTCCCCGTACTGATCCTCGGGGCCTACCTGACGGTCAACATCATCGCCCGCTAGCTTCCCGGGAATCGCGAACACCCCTACTCCGGCGACGCGACGGCAGGGACATCAGGTTTCGCTGTGGCGCACCACCACCCGGGGTATCCACTAAGGATCAGTTGCGCCTTCGGTGTGGGTCCGACGGCCGATCCAAGACCACCCGACCGCCTCGGGGTGGGCCGTTCCCGCACGCGACCGCCACCGTCCGCGCGAAAAGCAGGTCCCCGTGCGCAAGCGGTACCACCAGACGCACCGAAATACGCATACGCTGAGGACTCCCTTCGGGGATTCCCCGTCGTGGGATTTCGACTCGGTGGCGCTGACCGCCGGTGAGTGCGAGGAAGCGGTGCCGATGAGCGCTGACGCGGTGATCGAAGTCGAGAACTTGACGAAGTCCTTCGGGAGCTTCCAGGCGCTCCGGGGCCTGGACCTGAAGGTCGAGCGCGGGCAGGTCCACGGGTTCCTGGGTCCGAACGGCGCGGGGAAGTCGACGACAATCCGGGTGCTGCTGGGCCTGCTCCGCCCCGACGGCGGAACCGTGCGGCTCCTCGACGGTGACCCGTGGAAAGACGTCGTCGACCTGCACCGGCGCTTGGCGTATGTGCCCGGCGACGTCTCACTGTGGCCGGGTATGACCGGAGGGGAGGCCATCGACCTGCTCGGAGCCCTGCGCGGGGGTCTGAACAAAGCCCGCCGCGACGAACTGGTCGACCGCTTCGAGCTCGACCCCCGCAAACGCGGCCGCCAGTACTCTAAGGGCAATCGGCAGAAGGTCGCGATCGTGGCCGCCCTGGCGTCGGATGCCGAACTGTTGATCCTGGACGAACCGACCAGCGGCCTGGATCCGCTGATGGAGAACGTCTTTCAGGAGGTGGTCGCCGACGCGAAACGGCGCGGCGTCACGGTCCTGCTCTCCAGTCACGTCATGGCCGAACTCGAGACCCTCGCCGACCGACTCTCGATCATCCGGGACGGTCGGATCGTCGAATCGGGAACGCTCACCGACCTAAGGGGACAGACGCGAACGGTCATCCGCGCCGTCCTCGAACGTGTTCCCGACCCGGCCGACCTCACCGCGTTCGGCGAGGTCCGGATCGACGGTGACCGACTGACCGCCGCCGTCGACTCCGACAAGGTCGCCGAGGCGATCGCCGCACTCGCGCCGTTGGGCCTCGTTTCACTGACAGTCGCGCCACCGTCGTTGGAGAGCCTGTTCCTGCGCCTGTATGAGAACGAGTCCGACCCCGAGGTGACCCGATGAGCGCCATGACGGGCACCGCCCCGCTGCTGCGCGCGTCCCTCAAACACGATGGCCGCTCGCTGGCCCCCTGGATCGTGCTCGCCACCCTCCTGTCGGCCTCCTCGGTCCTGGCCTACCCGTGGGTCTTCCCCACCCAGGCCGACCGTGCCGGGCTGGCCGCCGCCATCGACGCCAACCCCGCCCTCGGTCTGATCTTCGGCCCCGCCCACGACCTGACCACGGCCGACGGCTTCAACGCCTGGCGCGCACTGGCTTTGGGAGGTTTCCTCGCCGCGCTCGGAGCGACGTTCACCGTCACCCGGGCCACTCGTGGCCAAGAGGATTCAGGCCAGGCCGAACTGCTCGCCTCCGGTGTCATGGGCCGCGCCGCGCGCCTCCTCACCGCTTGCGCCATGGCCCTGATCGGCTCCGTCCTGATCGGGGTTTTCGCCTCGACGGTCACCATCGCCTGCGGCGGAGACGCGGAAGCCTCCCTTCTGCTCGGCGCCACCTTCGCCGCCACCGGTTGGATGTTCACCGCCATCGCCGCGACCACCGCCCAGCTCGGGGCGGACGCCCGCACCGCCAATTCCATCGCCGTCGCCACCCTCGGCATCCTATTCGGACTGCGTGGCTTCGCCTACGCCCTCGAAGCTCCCGAATGGACCGTCTGGATCAACCCCCTGGGGTGGATGCAGGAAACGCGGCCGGCCTCGGGTGACCACTGGTGGCCGCTCGCCCTCGCCCTCGCGTTCACTGCCGTCGCCCTGGTCGTCGCGTTCGCCCTCCAGGCCCGACGCGACTTCGACCAAGGCGCCATCGCCCCCGGTCCCGGTCCGGCCCGCGGGACGATACGCACCCCGTGGCGTCTCGCCCTCCGCCTGAACCGTGGCCCGATCATCTCCTGGGCCATCGCCTTTCTGGCGTTGGGCGTCGTGTTCGGGTACTTCACGACGTCGGTCAAGGACATCCTCGGCGGGGACAGCGCCGTCCAGCGGATCCTCGCCTCCGGTGCCTCCACGGAAGCGGACCTGCTCACCGCGTTCCTGGTCACGATTCTCAGTCTGGTCGGCATCATCGCCGCCATTCCCGGCGTCCAGACCATGCTCAAGGTCCGCGCGGAGGAGCTCGGCGACCGCGTTGAGCCGATCATGGCGGCCGCCGTCTCGCGGCCCCGTTACTACGGGGCCAACACGATCGTCGCCCTTGCCGCGCCCACGCTGTACCTCCTGACCGCCGGAACCCTCATCTCGGCGCTGGCCGCCACCGCGGACATCGGCCTCACCTTCGGGGACGCCCTCCTCCAGGCCGTCGCCACGGTCCCGGCGGTATGGACCGTCGTCGCCGTCTCGGTCGCCGTGGTCGGCGCCCGTCCCGTTGTCGCGCTGGCCGCGTGGTTCGGCGTTCTCACCTCCTTCGCCCTCACTCTGCTGGGTCCCACCTTCGACCTCGACGACTGGGTCCTGGGCATCAGTCCGTTCAGGCACGTTCCCAACACCTCGGCCGCCGATCCCGACTACACAGGCCTGGCCTGGGTCACCCTCGTCACCACGGTGCTCCTTGCCATCGGTTTCACCGGATTCCGCCGACGCGATCTCGCCCGGTAGGACCACCGCAATCGTTACGCCGCAAGCGATCACACGGTGCCCACTACGACCGGCCGGCAAGGGTGGGAGTTCGCAAGTGGATCAACTCTCGTGGCATGGCGCGACCGGCAGGATCGGCAAGGGCGCCAACATCGCTCGACACACTCGTGACGAGCCGACGGCCGGGCAAGGGGCCACCGCGCCCGAGCCGAACGCGCCAGTTCGGATCGGATGACCAACGAATGACGTCGCTCGACGAGCGCTCGTTTCCTCTCCGCACACCATCGATCGCGAGATGAAGCCTTCAGTCATTCCATTCACGACATCCGTTCGCACCGAACCGGGGAGATTGGAATGGCAGTCCCCAATCGCCCATAAGGCGGAAAGGCTCGACGCTGAAACGTCATGACCGGTGATGGCTCCGGAGACCTCCAAGTGCGATCACCCGCCGTCACATTGGCGACGACTCTCTCGTCGCCACGTCGGCCTCGCCCGTCTCGATCCGTCCACTCTCACCATTGACGCTGCGGAACACCGGCCCCCCCAACATCACTCCCAACTCTTCGTGTTGTCATAGTGACGACACTTTAGGTAGTGATAGGAGATTCTCATGTCCCTGAAGGCATTGACCCGCAGGACGTTGGTGCCCGCCTTCGTCGCCGTCGCCGCGTTGACGCCGTCCGCCGCGTTCGCGGCCGAAACGGAGGCGGTCCCCGTCGGCGTCGAGGTGTTCATTGACCACGTACAGACCGGGGAACACCTGACTCCCAACGGTTTCGCCACGACCCCGACCGGACTGGTCGACCTGTGGGAGGACCACAACGGAGTCATCGTCGACGCCGAGAAGTGGGTCTACGAATCGGTGAACGGCAGCGCCGACACGTTCCGAATCAAGAACGCGGGCGGGAACGTCTGCCTCGAACCGGATCGAGTGGAGTACCGCAAGGTCGTCTCCACGAAGACCTGCTCGACGAGTAACAAGCAACAGTGGTGGTACCTCGCGATCACCGACACCGGTGTCCGGAACGGCTTCACCATCCGACCGTACAACGACACGTCCCTGGCGATCACACCCAGCAGTGTTCCCACCGGGAACGACCACTACACGGTGTTGTCGCCGGTCGGCGACTACATGAACCAGGTGTTCCGGAACCGCCTGGCCTGAGTCGATTCGACACGAGGCCGTGCCCGAACCGTGACGCCCATCGCCTGCTCGACCTACGAGCGGAGCGATGGGTGTCGCGGGCTCCCCGCATTCGATCTCACTCCACAATGCTGACCGGGCTCACGCTCAGCGGCACGCCGGCCGGCCGACGGCGACGGCGTACGTCGAACCGAGAACGCCGATCGACAACGCGTATCGAGCAGCACATCACGACACATAGGACCCCTGACCCGTCGACTCCGCCTGGGGCGACCGGTGACGTGGATCAGCCGTCGGACGGGGCGGAGCGGTGGGAGCGCCAGGCCCGAACGCCGATGACGCCCAGGACGAGCGCGATCAGAAGGTTGACGGCGATCAGGATGCCGTGCACGACATAGAAGGCCGTGGGGTGGCCGTCCGCGAGGTTGAAGCCGAGCATGATCCATTCGAAGACCATGAACGCGGCGACGAGCAGGATGAAACCGGCGGTCCGGCGGGTTGACTTCATCCGGACATTCTCCCGACCGCCCCAAACGCCGGAACGTGGCCCGGAGCCGATGTCACGCGGGGCACCACGTCCGGCCGTACGGACGGCCCAGAGCCCGATCATGCCTCATACGCTGCGGAAACGCTCCGGCCTCGGGTGCGGGGTATCGGCTGGAACGCGGCCCAGGTAGGGTTTCGTACAAGCAGCGCGGGGTGGAGCAGTTCGGTAGCTCGCCGGGCTCATAACCCGGAGGTCGCAGGTTCAAATCCTGTCCCCGCTACCAGGTAAAACGCCCTCGAACCATCACGGTTCGAGGGCGGCTCCCGCATCGGTGATTCGACGCCGGTTAGAAGGGCTGGTACATCCAGCTTTGGCCCGGAACGAAGGGCCTCGCCTGGTCTGGCCCCACCCTGACGATGGGCCATTGACACTGCGGGTCGTCGAAGACGACCACATCGCCCATCGCCCGGTTGAACAGGGACTGCACTTGACCGGAGTAACACCGGTTGGGATCCGGGTCGAAATGCCCGATTCCCTGGCCAATGAATTCCGGCTCCTCCCATACGCACACCGAGGTCGGGTGGCATTCATGGAAACTGTTGACCGGGTAGGTCGTGCCGGCGGCCAGCGCCGGAGCGGCCATCACCATCGCCGCCGTCGCACCTGCCGCAGCGGCCCATACAGCCCGCATCACCTGCTGCATTTGTCTCCCCCTGAGAAAAGTCGCGTCGCGATTGGGACGCACGCCACATTCCTACCAGGACAAAACGCCCAGGACAGCGAAAAACACGCGCGTTGGTGCGCTGAATCGCCAAGCAAGCCGCCCGACCAGAAGGACGACCAGATCACAGGATCGTCCTATTGGGCGAGTCATGCACGAACGCCATCGGACCACATCCACACCGGATCGTGACGCCCTTGCCGAAGGGTCGAGGCACCTCGTGGACCTCTGGCGCACTGATCACTCGGGAACCAGCCCGAAACTCCGGACGACAAGACACCGAATCGACCCCGACGTAAACGCCCGAAGCACGGCTTTCGTCGCGCCCGCAGTCTTCTCACCAACGGCGCCGCGGCCGCGCGTGGGTGGTTTCGTCGTCTCTGCTCAAGCGCACAGGGAATCACCACACCGATAAAGGTCCACTGTGCGTCCATCGACCGTCGAGGATCCCGCATCCACATTCACGAGTCGTCGAGGCGTGTCGACGCGCCCCGTATCAGGAGGTACCGGCGACAATCGACCCCCACTGATCCAGAGGGGGATGACATGGCAGGCGAGGCCAAATTCGAACTGTTCGTTGGTACGGACGGGCTGGTGTATTTCCACCTGCGCGCCGCCAACGGCCAGATTGTGGCATCCGGCCAAGGCTACGAGAACCGCGAGAACGCGGTGATCGGAGTCGAATCGGTCAAAGCGATCGCCGCGGACGCGCCGATCGTGGACCTGTCCGACAACTAGGCGCAACACCTTCACCACATCGCCACAGGGGGAGCCGTCTCGAAGCGACGACGGCCGTTCAGTCCGAGACAGATCGACACACCCGAGGCCAGAGGACGTGTCGAGACTGGCATCTCTCAACTCATGACCCGGAGGTCGCAGGTTAAGAACCTTGCCCGGCTACCGAAAAGGACGCCCTCGAACCATCACGGTTCGGGGGCGTCCACCACAACCCGACGGTCGAAGCGAGACGACCACGACTGAACGTGCCGAAGGGTTCGGTCCCCCGCCAGTCAGTCGGCCAGTTCCGGTGGCCACACGACGTGGAAACGCTCGAAAACGATCTCGTCTGATTCCGACCACACTGCCCCCCGGGCCGCGCAGGTGCGCTGCCAGTACCGTCGGTGGCCTTCGGCCCAGGTCTCCAAGGACCGGTCGCCCTCGGCCTCATCGAAGGCGAACGCCGCGTCGGCGGTGGTGAAGTCCCCGATGCGCAACTCCGTCGTGCGGATGACGATCCGAGGCACGCCGGCGCCGTCACAGGCGATCCAGTGGGAACCGATCCTGGGGAGGCTGTCGCCCCGGGCCGCGAACTCCGACACCAGCTCCGCCGTCGCCCGTTTTCCACAGGACAGCACCAGGTCCAGTAGCTCGTCGGCGAGTTCCGCCGAGTCCCCGAAGTGCTCGACCGTGTATTCCGGGCACGCGTCGGCCAGCGCCGGTCGGGCCGACTCGTAATCCGCCCACATGCGGGTGGCGGCTGTGTCGTCGACAGGCGCGGCGGCGCCTCGGGGTTCGGTCATGCGGCGATTATGCACAAGGCCGACAGCGATCGACACGGCTTTTCCGACGTCGGCGGGTCGACGCCGCCACCGGACCGGGTTTCGTGTCTCCAGCCCATTTCGCCGGAGAGGTCATCGGCGATCTCCGAGCCTCGGCCCCTGGCACGCGCCCACCGAAGGAGCATCGACACAGCGAGGTCGAAAGATTTCTTGGCGGTCGTGTCGAGATCGGGTCGAGTGCTCCGACGTACCCGTGTCCCCCGATCCGAGCCACGAGGCCGGACGGCACACCGCCGAGGAGTATCCATGCACACGGTCACCACCCGATCCGCCCGCGACGTGGTGGGCCGGGAATCAACGCGCTCCACGCGCTCCCTGCTCATCGCCGCCGCGCTCGCCGGACCGGTCTTCTACCTGTCAGCGACCGCGCAGATACTGACACGCGAAGGCTTCAACCTGAGCGTTCACCCGATCAGCCAACTATCCACAGGAGAGCTCGGCTGGATCCAGGCGGCCACCTTCATCATTGCCGGGCTCGGCGTGCTGGCGCTCGCGGTCACGTATCGCCGACTCGTCACCGACGGTGTCGGGCGGCGTCTCGTCCCGATCCTCCTGGCCGTCTTCGGTTTCGGCTTCGTCGTCGCCGGTTCGTTCACCATGGACCCGCAGCACGGTTTCCCGATCGGAACCCCCGCCGGCCCGGCGGCGGCGATGTCCTGGCACGGCATCGTGCACTCGGTGGCCGCGGCCGTCGCGTTCGTCGGTCTCGCCATCGCCTGCGTCACCTCGATGATCCGATCGATCCGGGAGCGCCGGGCCTGGGCCGCGACCGGGCACGGGTTCGTCGCGCTGGTCTTGCTCCTGCCGGTCTCCCCCACCGATTCGAGCCTCCAGATCGCCGGGACCGGCCTCATCGCGTTCACCTGGACTACTGTTACCGCGCTGACGCTGCGACGATCCATTCGGTGACGCCGTGTCCGCGATCAACGAGAGTTCCGCGTACGGGAAGGCGAAACGTGAAGTTCCTCTTGCTCAGTTACACGCCCACCGCCAGTTGGGACGCGACGACCGCCGATGCGCCGTCCGACGAGGCCTTGGCGGCTTTCGCGGCCTACCAACGGTTCGAGGAGGAACTTCGGCGGACGGGCGAGTTCGTGACCAGCGAAGGGCTGGGGCACCCCGCCGTCAGCGTCACCGTCCGTCCCGGCGACGCGGGCGCCATCGCGACCGACGGCCCCTTCGCGGAACTCAAGGAGGTGCTCGCGAGCTTCGCCGTCATCGAGTGCAGCAGCCTTGAACGGGCGCGTGACATCACGTCCCGCATCGTCGCGGTGCTCGGCGAACCCATCGAGATTCGCCCGATCATGGGCGACGATTTCGCCTGATGGGCACGACGATGCCGTCGTCCGGCGACGAGAATCGGACGAACGTCGAGCACCTGCTGCGCGGTGAGGCGCCGCAGGTGCTCGGCGCGCTGGTGCGCCGGTTCGGCCGCTTCGACGTGGCCGAGGACGCGGTGCAGGAGGCGTTCCTGGCCGCCAGTCGTCAATGGAGGGATGATGGGACACCGGACGACCCGCGCGCGTGGCTCATCCGGGTCGCCTACCGGAGAATGATCGATCGACTTCGATCGGAGCAGGCCGAGCGGCGTCGTCAGTTGACGGTGGCCCACACCGACCCCCGGTCCTACGCCCCGGAGCGGCCGGGTCCGGCCGCGATCGAGCGCGACGACAGTCTCAACCTGTTTCTCCTGTGTTGCCATCCCGTCCTCAGTGTCGCGTCGCAGATCGCGTTGACGCTGCGTGCCGTCGGAGGTCTGCGGACGGTGGAGATCGCGCACGCGTACGGCGTGACGGAGCAGACGATGGGGACGCGGATCAGCCGGGCGAAGCAGCAGTTGAAGCGGTCGGGGGCGCGATTCGAACTCACCGACGCGGACGACGCGCGGCGGCGGGTCGACACGGTCATGAGGGTTCTCTATCTCGTCTTCAACGAGGGTTACACGACCTCGGCGGGGAACGAGCTCAGCCGAGCCGATCTGACGTTGGAGGCCATCCGGCTTTCCCGCATGCTGTGCGAGCTGATGCCGCAGAGTTCGGAGGCCCAAGGTCTCCTGGCGTTGATGTTGCTCACGGAGGCTCGTCGGCCCGCCCGGATGGACGTCGATCACGAACTCGTCCCGATGTCCGATCAGGACCGTGGTCGATGGGATCGGGACATGATCGCCGAGGGCGTGACCCTGATCGAGGCGGCGTGGCGGCGGGACCAGGTCGGCGGCTACCAGCTCCAGGCGGCGATTGCGGCCGTGCACGCCGAGGCGACGGGCACCGAGGACACCGATTGGCCGCAGATCGCGGCGCTCTATCTGTGGCTGGAACGACTCGAACCGACCGCGCCGGTGCGGCTCAGTCGGGTCGTGGCGGTCGCCCACGCGTACGGCCCGCAACGGGGTCTGGCGCTGCTCGACGAACTCGATCGCGCGCACGGACTCTCGGAGTCCCCTCTCGTCACCGGGCGGGTCCCCGCAGTGCGCGCGCACCTGCTGGACCTCGTCGGCGAGCGCGCGCGGGCCCGGGACGAGTACCTTTCGGCGGCAGAACGAACCGGCAACACGGTCGAGCAGCGGTATCTGCGGCGCCGCGCCGAGCAGGACTAGGCGAGCGGGACGTCATCGGCACCGACGGATAGGACGTGCGCGGTGACCAGCGGTATCCCGCAACAGGAGTTGCCGTGGGTGGTCGTGGCGCGGTGGATCACCGAGCACCCTCCATTATCGACGCGAACCGTCGTGTTCTCGTCAAACCGAGGAGACGCGCACGGCGGTCGATGCGGCGTCTTGGCGCTGGCCGAGAGACCTGAGCCGGACCGTCAACCGGATCGGTCGTCCGCGCGGTCCAGGTATCGGGCGACGTACCGGCCGTCCGGATCGAAGCGTCGCGCTTGACGATCGAGGTTGAACCGGCGGTTGGGTCGAGGGTCGTTGCCCGTTCCCGCGACCCACTGCCAATTGCCGTAGTTGTTGGCGACGTCCGCGTCCACGAGCCAACGATCGAACCACGCGGCGCCGTGCCGCCAGTCGACGTCGAGAACCTTCGTCAGATACGACGCGGTGATCAGGCGTGCCCGGTTGTGCATCCAACCCTCTGTCCGCAACTGCCGCATCCCCGCGTCGACGATGTCGACTCCGGTACTACCGGATTGCCACGCCGCCAACGCATCCGGGTCATGTGACCAGGTGTCCTTCTCGGGGAAGCGGTACGGTGCCGACGTCAGGCGCGGGTTCGCCGCGAGGACCTGACAGAAGAAGTCCCGCCAGCACAGTTGCCGGATCAGGGCGTCGGGAGCGCGTGGGTCCGTCGCCAACTCCAGCGCCGAGACGCATCCGAAGTGGATGTACGGGCTGAGGCGGGTCGTGTCGTCGGCTGCGAGATCGTCGTGGACGCTGTCGTAATCGACGCCGCGTTCGGCCCAGGCCTCCCATCGGTGGCGGCCCTGAGTCTCTCCTCCTTCGGGGATGTCTGGCGACTCGGCGCGCACTGGGCCGACGACGTTGTCGGGATCGTCTCCGGTGATGCCGGACGGCATGCTGATGGCGCGCGGGGCGTCGACGAGCTTCCTCCACCGCGCGGCGGCCCAGGCCCGCGAGTACGGTGTGAACACTCGATAGTGGTCACCGCCCGTCGTGGGCGTGGCGGCTCCCGGTGGGACGATCGCGGTCCCGTCGGTGATCCGCAGCGACGCCCCGATCGCCGCGCAGGCCCTCTCGACGCGACGCCGTCTGGTCCGTGCGTAGCTGCTGTAGTCCTCCGCCATGACGACCGTGTCGACGGGCGCCCGCTCGCCGATGCGCCGAAGGGTCGCCTCGGTGTCGCCCCTGATGACGACGAGATCGCCACCGAGTTCGCGTAGGGAACCGCGCAGGTCGATCAGACAGTCGCGGAGAAATCGCGCCCGGTTGGGCGGCACCGCCAAACGCTCATCCACTATGAACAGCGGGATGACGTCGTCACCCAGGCTGTGGGCCTCCGTGAGCATCGGATTGTCCGTCACTCGCAGATCCCGCGTGAACAACGCGATCGCCGTCCCCATGCGCCACCTCCCCTGCCCCGATTCACCCTAGGCCATTCCGCGGTGCCGGGGGCGAAGGCGCGTCCACCGACCATGTCGAGCCGTTGCCAGCGGTGAGCCTTCTATGTAGACGGATATATAGAAGCCCGGGTGACACCGCACACGATCGTCGGTGAGATCGTCCCGCGTCGGTAGAATCATGCGCGGTGTGCCGGGAAGTCTGGTCGGCGTTGTCGTTGCCGTCGACCCCGGAAGACCGCGTGCCCATGCCTTTGAGCCCGATACCCGACACACGCCCGAACCCCACTTCATCCATATCAGACGATACGCGGGGTGTACGGCGATGAACGACGCGAACGGTAGCGGCATCGCGGGGCGAATCACCGCCGCGTTGCGCCAGGACCGAACCGGCGGTCTCCTGCTCATCGCCGCAGCCGCCGTGGCCCTGCTCTGGGCGAACTCACCGTGGTCGGCGAGCTATGACGCCGTACGCGAGTACACATTCGGACCGAGCGGCCTCCACTTGCGCCTATCGACGGAGGTATGGGCGGCCGACGGGCTGCTCGCGCTGTTCTTCTTCCTCGTCGGCAACGAACTCAAGCAGGAGTTCGTCACCGGGCCGCTGCGCGATCCACGTCAGGCGGTCGTCCCGATCGTCGCCGCCGCCTGCGGAGCGCTCGTTCCGGCCGCCATCTTCCTCGGTATCACCGCGGGCGATCCGGACGCCGGCGGCGGTTGGGGCATCCCGATGGCCACGGACGTGGCGTTCGCGTTGGCGGTCCTCGCCCTCGTCGGACGACACCTGCCCCCGGCGCTGCGGACATTCCTGCTGACGCTGGCGGTCGTCGACGATCTCATCGCGATCGTCGTCATCGCGGTGTTCTACACCGCGAGTATCGCCGTTGCTCCCCTGCTCATCGCGGTGGCGTTGCTGGGGCTGTTCGGCTGGCTGCAACAGTCCCGCGTTCTCGACGAGACGCGCGTCGGCCGGTGGCTGATCTACCCGCCGCTCGCCGTCGCGATCTGGACGTTGACGCACGCGAGCGGCATTCACGCGACGATCGCGGGCGTCGCGATGGGCGTCCTCATGCGCACGCGGCGCCGACCGACGGAAACCCTGGATCCCAGTCACCGCATGGAAAGACTGCTGCGGCCCTTGGTCATGGGGGTGGCGCTGCCGGTGTTCGCGCTGTCGGCCGCGGGTGTCTCCTTCGACGGCTTCGCGACGATCATCACGAGCCCCGTCGCGACGGGAGTCATCGTGGGGCTGATCGGAGGAAAACTCGTCGGCATCCTCGGCGGAGCGTGGCTGACCACGCGACTGACACGAGCGCGCCTCGACCCGAGCTTGTCCTGGATGGACATAGTCGGGATGTGTCAGCTCGCCGCAATCGGTTTCACCGTCTCGCTGCTCATCGCCGAACTGTCGTACCCCGCGCACGAAACCCTGCTCGCGCAGGCGAAGTCGGGCGTGTTGATCGGCTCGATCGCGGCGGTCGGTCTCGCCGTCGTCGTACTGGGGGCCAGGAACCGGCACTACCGTGCCCAAGCCGAGCGGCCCGGCATCGCCCATACCGGGGAGGACGCGTGAAGTCCGTGTACCGGAGCCCGGCGGCGCACCGGGCGATCCGCGACTGGTGTGAGAATCGCCTGGCAGCGTGGCGAACGCCGCACAGCACCCGGGTCGTCCGGGCCGACGCCGCCGACGTCCATGTCACGAACGTGGGGAGCGGTCCGGTACGAGTGGTGCTCGTTCCGGGTACGAACTTCAACGCCGCGACCTGTCTCGACGTCGCCGCCGTCCTCGGACGGCGATGGGGAACCGCGGTGATCGACGTACCGGGCCAGCCCGGGCTGTCGAGCGAGTTTCGACCACGGAACCCTCACAACGGTTGGTACGCAGGGACGTTGTCGGCGGCGCTCGACGCGCTCGACGCGCGGGACGTCGTGGCAATCGGCAACTCGATGGGCGCCGCGATCGTCCTCGGCTGCCGATCTGAACGGATCGCGGCGCGCCTGTTGTACTCACCGGCCGGGATCATGCGGTTGCGGCTCGACCCCGCGATGGCGGCGCGCTCGACGGCCTGGTTGTTGGCGCCGACCGCGCGAAGCACTCGACGAATGCTGGAACTGTTCACGGCGCCGGGATCCGCGCCGTCGAAGGACACGGTCGACTGGATGCGGCTCGTCGGAACACATTGCCGTTCAACACTGGCTCCGTCCCCTCAGCCGGTCGCGGTCCTTCGGGCGAGCGCGCGCGAACCTCTGATCGTCGCCAGTGGCGAATACGACCGCTTCCTGCCTCCTCGGCGACTCACGTCCGCCACCGCGCGGCTGTTGGGAGCGTCCGCGCTGGTCCTGTCCGGAGTCGGACATCTCGCCGTGGAGGAACGTCCGTCCGATGTGGTCCCGTTGGTCGCGGAGCTGCTTTCGTCCGTGGCCCGCTGAGGCTTCGGAGCGCTCGTGGCCGAAGGCATGGTGTCGTCCCAAAACGGTTAGGCTTTGCCGCCCGGATGCGACAGGATTCACACATGACGACCGATCAATTGATGGCGCGAGCCCGCCGACTGTGGGAGGAACTGGCGACCACGCAGGTCCGCTTCGTCCCGGGGCGGGTCAACATCGCGGTGGCCCCCGACTCCAAGCTGTCGCCGGCGGGTTGGATCGGGGTGGTGGCTCTCGGAGACGCCGCGATCGTGACCGTGCGCAGCGAACGGGCCGAACGTCTCGTCCGCAAGCACTTGGGAACCACGCCGGTCGGCGCCGTCATCGACGCGACCGTCATTCAACGCCTTCTGCCGGTCATGAACGTCCTCGGACCGGCGACACTGGCCTACGCCGACGAGTCCGGCTTCCGAACATCCGCGACTGGAACATCCCCAGTGGAGCAATTGGCGTCGGATCATCCCGATCTCGCACACCCGGAGGCTCTCGCCGGGGAGGCCGACGCCGCCGAGGCGGGCCTGACCGCCTGCGACTCCCCCGTGTTCGCGATCCGGGCGGACGACCTCATCGTCGCGGCGGCGGGATATCACACCTGGCCGCGGCGGACCGCCCACATCGGCGTCCTGACCGCGCCGCATTGGCGCAACAAGGGTCTGGCCAAGGCCGTGGGAGCGGCGGCGACGGCCCACGCCCTCGCGAACGGCTTCCTGCCGCAGTGGCGCGCCCGCGTCCTCCCCTCCCAACGCGCCGCCCGCACCCTCGGCTTCCGCACCCTCGGCACCCAACTGAGCTTCGAACTCACCGACCCGTGACGGGGGTTTCCCGTCGACCCGCGTGCCGGTACGACGTCGTCGTAGCGCCGCTCCGTACCGTTGGTTCATCATGGACGTTCAACAGTGGGAGCTTGTCATGTCGAATGGGATTCGGGTCGTCGCCGCCGTGTTCGTGGACGGGGGCCGGGTGCTCGCGTGTCGACGGGCGGCCGGGCGACCCGGCGGCGGGAAGTGGGAGTTTCCCGGCGGGAAGGTCGAAGCGGGTGAGGATCCCAAGGCGGCGCTGCGGCGCGAGATCCGGGAGGAGCTCGGCATCGCGATCGACGTCGGCGAGCTCCTGGATCGCTCGGTGACCACCATCGAGAATCGGCGCATCGACCTGAGTTGCTACCACGTGGAGGAAACCGACGGCGCTCCCATCGCGAGCACCGACCACGACCTCCTGGAGTGGTTCGCGCGTTCGGAGTTGGCGGCACTCGACTGGGCCGAACCCGACCTGCCCGCCGTCCGGCTGCTCAGCGCCGACGTCGACGGGCAGGACTGAGCCCAGAACCGGCGCACCATGCACCACCGAAGCGGATGATCCATTAGAGACATCAATGGCCGGGTGTCCGCGACGATGGATGCGGAGTGTGGCTATCGTGTCCGCATGTGCGTATCGGCCGCGTCGGCGAACTTCTCGCAGACCATCGTCTACACCGGCCGACTCCGGGACCCGGAGCTCGGTCTCGTCAACGTCTTCGGCTACCAGAACGCCGCGATGAACCTCAGCGACGGACCGAACGCGATGCTCCTGCACCTCCCCACGGCGGACTTGTCACCGGAACAGTTCATCTCCGTCGGCGCTCGCGGGAACGTCCTGGACGACATGGCGACCGCGGTACCGATCGGCGCCGGTCCGACCATGAGGGGCGGCGTTGCGGCGGCCATGGCCGCGAGCGGCGGCGCCGTCGTGTTCGACCACGACATCTACACGATCGTCCTCGCCGACGACGCGAACGCGATCCCCGCAGCGCTATCTCAAGTGGACTACCGCAGGCGCCCCGCCGTCTCGGCCGAGCTGTGCGAGTTCTACGCGGCGCGCTTTCCATCGCACACGATCGTCCTGTGCTGTTTCGACAACGCGGACATGAGACGGGCGCACCCGTTGATGCTGTGGTACCGCCCCGACGACCCCGACCTGCTCGTTCTACCAGGAGTGGACGAGCACGCCGGATCGGTTCCGGCTCTCGGCGCCCCGGTCGACCGGGATCACGTACTGATCTGGTCGACCGGGGACGCGACGTCCGATTGGGGCCACCGGGTGACGTACCGGGGCCGCCTGCGGCACGCGCTGCGCCGTTTCCTGCCCGATCGCGTCAGCGGCGTCCGGCTGTCCTGGATGGACGACCAAGGCGCCCTGTTCCGGAACGGGGACTTCACGATCACCCACGACGATCTCGTCGCGGAGCGCCTCGATCGGGCGCGCCTGAGCGTGCCGGACGGCCGATTCGAGACACCGGCACCGGTGGTCACGCCGTGAGCGTCTCCGCGATGACGGCGGCGGGTCCGGGCGTCATCAGGATCGTGTAGTGGTTGGTGTCCTCGACCAGCCGCGCCGTGAAGGTGCCTTGGGCGGCCCAGTGATCGACGAGCGCCTGCGGTAGCAGTCCCGGTGCCGCGCCGAGCATTCCCTTGGGCGCGTACAACAGTGTCGTCGGGACGGTCAGGGTCGCGATGTCGCGTTGAATCGCCTCGGAACCGACGACGAGGTCGCGGCCGTCGGCGGTGACGGCGGCCGGATTGACGCGGGATCGGACCGCGCCGTCCCCGACTTCGGAGACGTCGTAACGGACGTAGGCGGCCATGTCCTCGTTCCAGTCCGGACCGAGCGCGGGGTGCGCGCGGAAGAACTCGAGGTACGCGTCCTCCGAGGGGTAGGTCTCGGACAGCCGAGCGACGGCTGGCCCGACGGTCGCCGCGACGATCGCGTCGGGGTCGACACCGGCCGGGACGGGCAGCGGGAGCCCACCGTCGATGAGGACGAGCCGGGAGTACAGCTCGGGGCGCGCGGCGGCGGCCCGCAGCGCGGCGTAGGCGCCCATCGACTGGCCCGTCAGGACCACCGGCGCGCCGAGATGTTCGGCGACGGCGTTGAGGTCGCCCGCGTGGGTGTCCATTCCGTAGGGCCCCGGTTGGTCCGCGCTGCCACCACGACCACGGAGGTCGACGGCGACGAGCTGGAACGACTCCGGCAGGTGCCTCGCGACGGCCGAGAAGGACATGGCGGAGGCCGTGATGCCGTGCGCCGCGAGGATGACCTTCGGTCCGTCGCCGAACCGCAGGGCGCGAAGGGTACCTCCGGGTACGGGAATGTCGAGGGTTTTCATGATCCTTCACCTTTCGGGTTCTGTGTGGATTGTTCGGCGCCGACGATGCGCAGCGCGTATTCGCAGTACTGGTCGCCCACGTCGTCGCGGGTGTAGGGCTGGTCGGGGCCGAACCAGTTGGCGACGCGGATGCCCATCGACGAGATCGCGATTCCCGCGAGCACGGGATCGGCGAGCCGGAAGACGCCTTGGTCGACGCCGGCGCGCAGGACGTGACCGAGGAGCTGGCGGGACTGTTCGCGGAGGGCGAGCGCAGGCGCGGCCCGTTCCGGGGCCAGGGCGTGGAGTTCCGCGTTGGCGACGAGCGCGAGCAGCGGAAAGTCGGTGTGCGCGTGGACTTGCGCCCGAACGAGCGCGCAGAGCCGGGCCGTCGGGTCGGCCGGCGCGTCGACGAGCGCGGTTTGGAGCCGCTCGTGCAGTTCCCGGTGCCCGATGAGGACCAGCTCGGCGAGGATGTGCTGTTTGGACGGATAGTGCGAGTAGAGGGTCGCGGAGTTGATCCCGGCCTCGGCGCCGAGCTGTCGGATCGACGTGCCGTGGAAGCCGTACTCGGCGAACAGGGCGAGCGCGGCGAGCAGGACGCGGCCGCGGGTGCCGGACGGCGTGGCGGTCTCGGGCAACGCGACCGCGACGGCGTTCAAACGGCGGGGTTCCCAGTTGGTGACCACGGCACTCCTCGAATCCGATCAATCGATTGGTTGACACGGTAGCTCACTGCGGAGGATAGTGACCCGCAACACCTCAAACCCAATCGATCGATTGGAAATGGAAGGGACTACTCATGACCTCTCCGCCCCAGCCGCGCGCGATCGCTCGCGTTCTGCGCGCCGCGCTGTTGTGCGTCGCCCTGTCACTTGCCTCCATCGTCGTCGCGAGCCCGGCACAGGCGGCGAACGGATCGTTCTTCGCCGGGACGTACGCGAGTTTCCACGGCGTTCGCGACTACCACGGCTACGTGCCGTCGTCCTATGTGCCGGGAAACGACATGCCGCTCGTCGTGGCGCTGCACGGTTGTACCGAGAACGACGTCGGCTTCGACATCCTGTCCGGGTGGAGCGCCGAGGCCGAGGCGCGCGGCTTCATCGTCGTGTTCCCCGACCAGAACAACTTCGTGAACCCCGCGGGATGCTGGAACTGGTTCCTACCGTCCAATCAGCACCGTGGCGGTGGGGAACCGGCGATCATCGCGGGCATCACGAACCGGATCGCGTCCAATTACGACGTCGACGACAAGCGGACGTACGTGACGGGCGTGTCGGCGGGCGGCGTGATGGCCAACATCATGACCGTGGCCTACCCCGACGTGTACGCGGCAAGCAGTGTCCTCGCGGGCTGCGAGTACCACTGCGATGTGACGCGCAGCCGCACCCCGGAGGAGTCGGGAATGGACGCGCTGGCGGAGATGGGCGTTCGGGCGCGATCCGTGCCGACGTTGATCTTCCAGGGAACCGCGGACGTGGTGGTCGCGCCCGTGACGGCCGACAGGATCGCGGGACAGTGGACGACCGTCGCGGGCACCGACGCCATACCGGACACGTCGACGCCGGGCCAGGTGCCCGGTGGACGGAGCTTCACCCATCTCACGTACACCGATGACGCGGGCCGCGTCATCGTCGAGCAGTACATGATCGACGGCGCTGGCCACGCCTACCCCGGTGGTTGCGGTTGCAGCCTGTACGGCGACACGTCCGGACCCGACGCCACCGCGATCACGTGGGACTTCTTCGCCGCCAACCCGATGCCGTAACACCGGACGACCCAGAGTCCACAAAGGTTGACCGGGTCCGCTCCCGTCGTGGTCCCCCAAGATCACCGGGCAATAGAGTGATCGCCAGGACCACGACGGGAGCATGGTTATGAGCATCGATCCATCCAATCGAACGGTGTTGATCACGGGAGCGTCGCGCGGAATCGGCGCGTCGACGGCACGCCTCCTCGCCGAGCGGGGCGCCCGGATCGCGATCAACTATCGGGAGAAGGCGCGGCGAGCCGAGCTCGTCGCCAACGGCATCACGGATTCCGGAGGCGACGCCTTCGCGGTGCGCGCGGACATCACGGACCCCGCCGCCGTCGCCGCCATGACGGCCACCGTCAGCGAGCGTTTCGGAAAACTGGACGTGTTGGTGCTCAACGCGTCCGGCGGCATGGAGCGCGATGTTGATCCGGGATACGCGTTGCGGCTGAACCGGGACGCGCAGGTGGCTCTGGTCGAGGCGTGTCTGCCGTTCATGCCCGCCGGAGCCCGGATCGTGTTCGTGACGAGCCACCAGGCGCACTTCGTCGACGAGCGCCCGACGATGGCGGCGTACGAGCCGGTCGCGCGCAGCAAGCGCGCCGGGGAGGACGCGCTTCGCGAACGGATCGGCATGCTGAGGGAACGCGGCGTCGACCTCGTCGTCGTGTCGGGCGACATGATCGAGGGAACGATCACGGCGACCCTGCTCGACCGGGCGCAGCCGGGCGCGATCGAAGCGCGTCGCGAAGCTGCGGGGCATCTGGTCACTGTCCACGAATTCGCGGACGAGGTGGCGAACGCCGTCACCATCGAAGCCGAATCCGGCCACACGATCTACGTCGGCGGCGCGGACTACCTACCGTAGGCGAGAGTCGAGTCCACTTCGGCCGGACGCCGTCCGCTCGTTCCAAAGCGCCAACGGCGCTCGGACGCGCGGACGGTCGCGTTGTTCGGCCCGGCGCGGAGAATACCGTCGACGGCTTGCTCCCCGGCCGTACGTCACACACCAAGCCGGGCCGCCCTCGGACCCACGCGACCGCGGTCAGGCTGGGGCCCTCGGTGCGACCGGCCGTACTCCACCGCGACCTCCGCTTCGTGATCCCAACACCGGAACCGAAGCGGCCACGGACTTTCGAGGCCTTGTACACGGCCGAAGCAGTCGACAGGCAAAGACGACGGCCTTCAAGGCGCGAAGACGACCGTCGAAAGAAACGGCGGTCGTGTCGAGCAGACCGTGGACGCGGTTTTCCCGCTCCGTCAAGCGGTCCGCGCGTGCGAGCTCGGGCCACCGCCGACGATGGGACCTCGCCGTCGTTGATCAGTCGCGTTTGGGGCCCGGGACCTCGACGTCGGAGAACGCGGCGACGGTCCGATCGGCGTAGGCGCTGGCGTCGCCGGTCTCCATCGGGCCGTCCCAGTTCTGGGGAAGGGGGTGGGCGTCGGGATTGACGACCTTCACGATCTCGTCGAGGACGGTCTCCGCGTCTCCGACCCACAGGTGCTTACCGCCCGGAACATCGATGACGGTGGATTGAGGAATCGCGGCGAAACGTTCGCGGGCGGCGTCCGGCTGAAGGTAGTCGTCGTGTTCGGGGATGATCGCGACGACGGGGCGGCCGTCCTCGGCCCACCCCGCGAGGTCCTCGGCGGTGCTGTACCGCAACGGCGGCGACAGCAGGATGGTGCCGAGCACCGACGGTTCGCGGCCGTACTTCAACGCGAGGTCGGTGCCGAACGACCAGCCGAGCAGCCAGATGTTCGGCAGTTCCTCGAACTCCGCGTACTCGACGGCGGCCGCGACGTCGAAGGCCTCGCCCACGGCGTTGTCGAAGGCCCCCCCGCTCGTGCCGGCCGTGCTGGACGTGCCCCGGGTGTTGAAACGGAGTACCGCGATGTCGGCGAGCGCCGGCAGGCGCCATGCCGCCTTGCGAAAGATGTGGCTGTCCATCATCCCGCCGTGGGTGGGCAACGGGTGCAGGCACACGAGCGTCGCCTTCGGGGTCGCCTGCTCCGGGGTGGCGAGTTCGGCGACGAGGGCCACGTCGTCGGCGGTGTGCAGGGTGAGCGCGCGGCGGTTCGCGGGCAGCACCGAGTTGGCTCGTATCGCAGTCACGTATCCCAGTGTGCCAAAGCGACGCGTGTGTGCCGGCACACAGCGAAATCGCCGGTCAGCGGCGCCGATTGGGGCGGCGGGTGCCGCGCGCGCGCCAACACGGGCGGTGCCAGTGTCGGCGTTCGTCGACGGCGCCGTCGTCCGGCCACGCGACGACGTGGGCGACGCCGGGCGGGATCTCCTGATCGCAGCCGGGACAGCGGTACGTCTTGGCGGAGCGGTCCGCGGCGACGCCGCGCACCCGCCATCGCCCGTCCGGGCCGTCCTCGACCGTCTCACCGAACGTCGACGCCCGTTCGAGGTTGACCGGGGAAGCTGCGCTGTATCGACGGTTGCGGCGGGGACTCACCGGTCAAGGTTATCGATCGAGCCGGGAGGCCCGTGGCGGTGTCACCGACTGATCCACCATTCGAGGAGCTTGTTGTGCTTCGCGGCGCGTTTCAGCGACATGAGCGGCAGCGGCGCGGGCAGGCGGCGGCGAGCGATCGACTTCGCGACGGCGAACTCGCGCAGCCCGTCGGCACCGTGCGCGCGCCCGTAGCCGGAGTCGCGAACGCCGCCGAACGGGAGCGCCGGTATGGCGGCGAACGCGAAGCCGGAGTTGATGGCGGTCATGCCGGACCGGACCCGGCTGGCGATGTCGAGGACGTTGCGTTTGCCGAAGACCGCGCCGCCGAGGCCGTACGGGGTCGCGTTGGTCCGCCGCACCGCTTCGTCCACATCGGGCACTCGATTGACAATGAGGACGGGGCCGAAGGTCTCCTCGGTGACGGCGACGGAGGACTCAGGAACGTCCACAATGATCGTCGGTGACACGAACGGGGGTTCGACGGTGCCGGGCCCGCCGAGTACGCACGTCCCACCGTCGGCGACCGCAGCGTCGATGTGCGAGGCGATGATGTCGAGCTGTTTCGGCATGGTGATCGGGCCGATCTGCGCCTCGTCGTCGGAGCCGACCCTCAGGTCGCGCGACTGGGCGACCAGTGCGTCGATGAACCGGTCGGCGATCGATTCGACGACGTAGACCCGTTCGAAGCCGGTGCAGGACTGCCCGGCGTTGGTGAACGCGCCCCAGGCGACGTATCCGGCGGCGGTCACGACGTCGGCGTCGGCGGCGACGATCGCGGCGTCCTTGCCGCCGCCTTCGATCAGGGCCGGGATCAGTCGCGAGGCGGCGGCCGTGGCGACCTTCCGGGCGGTCGGGACGGAGCCGGTGAACGCGATCTTGTCGACGTCGGCCTGGCATAGCAGGGCACCGACGTCGCCGAGGCCGTGCACGATCCCGACGAGTGGGCGGCCCGCGACCCGGTTGATCGTGTCGGCGATCCACTGACCGACACCGGGCGTGTACTCGCTCGGTTTGAACACGACGGTGTTGCCCGCCGCGAGCGCGTAGACGATCGACCCCATCGGGGTGTGCAGCGGGTAATTCCACGGTCCGATGACCGCGACGACGCCGTACGGGTGGTACTCGAGGTACGAGGCGTGGTCGATGAGGGACAGGTTCGTGCGGACGCGTCGACGACGCAGCACGCGCGCCGCGTTCTTCGGCGCCCAGTCCGCGTGCTCGAAACAGGTCGATATCTCGCTGAAAGCGTCGGACACGCTCTTTCCGGTCTCCGCGCGCAACACCGTCATGAGCCCGCGAACGTCGGCGGCCATGGCCTTCTTGCAGGCGAGCAGGATCGCGCGCCGACGCGACCAGTCGAGCCCGGCCCACCAGGCGGCCGTCTCACGGGCGGTGGCGACGGTGGCGGCTACGGTCTCCGAGTCGGCGACCGGGTGACGTCCGACCTCCTCGCCGGTCGCGGGACGAACGGACACGAGCTGCCCGTCGATGATCTGTGGCGCGGTCACGGTCTGCATGGCTCGATCGTATGACCGCTCCGGGAGTCGGACAATAGTTCGCGAGAAGTACTCACATCCTGCCAGAGAACGAGACCCCGGTACCCGGTACGGCGCGGGGCGAACGAGCCCCGGCGCGTTCGGAGCGACCGGACCGCACCACGCGCCCGGACCGCCGGAGTGAGCGGCACACCACATGACAGACTCGGTGACCGAGATTCGTATCGGAAAGGATTCGTCGTGATCAATACAGTGGGTGTCGTTGGCCTCGGCACGATGGGCGCCGGTATCGCCGAGGTCTTCGCCAAGGCCGGACTCACCGTCATCGGTGTCGAAGCGGTCGAGGCCGCCGCCGAAGCCGGCCGCGCTCGCCTCGACAAGTCCCTCGACCGGCAGCTCGCCAAGGGCCGACTGGACCAGGCGACCCGCGACGACATCGCCGCCCGCTTGACCGTGACCACCGACCTGAGCGCGCTCGCGGCGGCGAACCTCGTCATCGAGGCGGTCCCGGAACTGATCGACATCAAGCGCGACCTGTTCACCCGACTCGACGAGATCTGTCCTCAGGAGACCATTCTGGCGACGAACACGAGCTCGCTGTCCGTCACGACGATCGCGGAGACGACGAAGCGCGCATCCCGCGTCGTCGGCATGCACTTCTTCAACCCGGCGCCGATCATGAAGCTGGTCGAGGTCGTCGAGACTGTCCATAGTGATGACACTGTGGTGAGTGAGATCGCCGACCTGGCGAAGCGCGTCGGCAAGACGCCCGTCGTCATCGGAGACCGGCCCGGTTTCATCGCCAACCGACTCCTGTTCGGCTACCTCAATCACGCGATCCGGCTGCTCGCCGAAGGCCGTGCCAGCCGCGACGAGATCGACGGCGCGATGAAGTCCGTCGGTTTCCCGATGGGACCGCTGATGCTGCTCGACGTGATCGGCCTGGACACGTCCGTGGAGGTCCTCGACAGCATCCACTCCAACGACGGCGCCTCTCCCCGCCACGACGCCGCTCCGCTCCTGCGTCAGCTCGTCGCCGACGGCAGCCTCGGCCGCAAGACCGGCCACGGCTTCTACGACCACACGCAGCCGGTCGCGGCCGCCGAGCTCTCCGAGGAGCGCGCCGCGGAGATCGTCGCCGAACTGCTTCCGCCGCACATCGCCGAAGCCCGCGAGATGGCGGCGTCCGGTTACGCCAGCGAGGCCGACATCGACACGGCAATGACGCTCGGCTGCGGATATCCCAAGGGCCCCTTCGCCTTCGACCTCTGATTCATCGTCCCACCGTGGACGGAACGGCTCCCGGACCGTGTGGTCCGGGAGCCGTTCGCCGTCAACCGGCGTCGATGCCGATATGGACTCGATGGTGACGAGGGGTGGCGACCTCGTCGACGATCGCGACCGCCAGGTCGGCGTACGACAACCGCGCCGCCGCATCACCATGGCTGACCCGGTACTTCCCGGACCGTCCCGCCTGACGATCGAAGTCGCCCGTGGGGCTGATGGCGAGCCAGTCGATGTCTCCGGAGTGGGCTTGAAGCACCTCGACGCCCGCCCGATGCGCGAGTATGAAACCGCGATGCTCCTGCGGATAGTCACTACTGTCGAGCAGCGGCACGCCGTCGGCTCCCGGCAGCAACGACGAGAGCGTCACGACCACGAGTCGGCCGACCTCGGCCCGAGACAGCCCCGAGAGCAGGGCGCGGGACGCGGCGGGATAGAACGTCCCCGCGTCAGATAGTCCATCATAGACGGCCGCAACGGCGGACCGGTGTCCCGGCGCGAGCTCGGCGATGCGTTCGGCGTCCAGGACATCTCCCTGGGCGAGAGTCACACCGTCGGCCGCGAGATCGGCGTGCCGCGCGGGATCCCGCACCACCGCCGTGACCGTCAGGCCGCGCCGTCGCGACTCCTCCACGACGGTCCGTCCCGCCGACCCACCACCGCCGAACACGATGACATCGTTCATGTCGTTCCTCTCAGGTTTCGACCGCCACTGCGACGACGGCCTTCAACCGGACCGTACCGACGCCCCCGGTATCCCCAGGGATACCTGTTACGGTCGCGAGATGACGAGGCCGCTCCCCGCCGATCTGTTCGATCCACTGTGTCCTTCGGATCTGCTGCCGTTTCGGTTCGGCGACAAATGGTCGGCGTTGGTCCTCAAATGCCTTGAGGACGGTCCGCGACGCTTCGGTGAACTGCGACCACCTCTGCGTGGAGTCACCGCACGGGTCTTGACCCGAACCCTGCGCGGCCTGATGGACTCCGGCTTCGTCGAGCGGCGACAAGACGACGGACACGCGCGGTACGCGTTGACACAACTCGGAAGGGAGGTTCTCGTCCCCCTGGCCGTCCTCTGTGAATGGACCGCCCGACACTGGGACGAGCTGCTGGACGGACGCGACGGCGCGCTGACGGATCCGGCCGGCACCGCGTCGGTAGGCGCGTACCCCACTCGCTGAGCGGCCCCGTCCCATCGGTCCGACACGGACGGACGATCAGTCGAAGTCGATGTTCTCCGTAACGTCCTCAATGTGATCGGCGAGCCCCACGAGGAATTCCGCCATCACCGGAATCGATTGACCGCCTTGAGAATCCGGCGGACCATGACGCCAGGTGACGAGCCTGTCGCCATCGACCGTCCACTGGAAGCCCTTCTTCCGATCCCCACTGGACAACCAGTCCCGAAGATCGGGCGTCAACACGACCTCGGCGAAACGATCGTTCGTGGAGTCGGCGCGATACCGCGTCGTGAAGCGATCGTCGGCGGTCTGATGTTCGACCGCGCCCGCGACGTCGACCCGCTGTCGCCCCAGTAGGCGCACCGTGACCTGGAGAAACGGGTAGGACTTCGGCAGGGTCACGGACACGACCTGCATCGGAAGGCCGCGCCGGAACTCGAAGGCGACGAGGCTGTATCGCTTCCACACGCCGCGGAATACCGTCCGCACCACAGGCGGGCGCGGCGGCGGCGAGACGGACGCGAACGGGGCACCCCTCGTCAACGACAGCAACGACCTTTCCGGGCGCTCCTGTTGGAGGTGGTGTTCGGCGGCAAAGGCGCGCAGTCGAGTGAGTCGCCGCATCCGCCACCCCAACGCCAGCACCAGGTACAGCGTGAACACGATCGTCACGATGAGGCACACAAGGCCGAGCACGTCCCACATGCTGCCTGAGGTTATGGCACCAAGCGATCCGCCGCACGCCGGGCCGACGAATCGAGACTCCCCGTTTCCGCTTGGTTGGGCAAATTGCGAAAACACGCCTAATTCGAGAATTTGCCCAACCAAGCGGAGAACGACGGTGGGCGATTCATCGCCCGCGACCACTTTGACGGAGTGCCACCGACGGAGTGCGGCAAGCGATGGAGCGTGGTCCGATCGAGCGGCCGACGTCCTCACAGCACGATCGGGGTCAACACCGCCGTCGCCGCGATCGCCGCGACCACGCACGCCGCGATGTGGACCGGTTCGGGCGTGATCCGGTGCCGCAACGCCAACCACCCCGTCACCACCGGTACTCCGGCGACGAGACCGAGGAACAGGACGACCAGTGCCGCCGCGCGCAGGAACGGGGCCATCCCGTGCGGCGCCCCCGCGCCGCTCAGCAGCAGCGAGGCCGCGACGACGGCGAACACGGCGACGGCCGCCCCGGCCCCGGCCGCGATCGCGGTCGCCCGCGGAGGCGCGGGCAGTGGGAACTTTCCGTTGCGCGCCTGGCCGAGCAGCTTCGCCACGTCCTTCAAACGAGCGCGGATCTCCGCCGCCGTCTCCTCTCGTTCGGGTTCGACCGGTGCCGGGGTCGGGCCGAGCCCCGGTTGCGTGGTGTGCTCGGCGGTGCGCCTCCACAGGTCGGCGGCGGTGTCGTCGACGACGCCGACGAACGCGTCGACGGAGGTCGCACGCTTCTGCGCGGCCTCGCGGGCGGCGACCGCGCGTTCCGCGACGACACGGACCCGCGCGACCTCGTCGCGATACCGTTCCTCGGCCTTCGCGCGCGCCGCGTGCGCGTGGACGACGGCGTCGGTGTAGGCGGCGCACGCGCGGGCGTACTCGGAGACGGGCGAATCAACGTCCATTGAGGTTACTTCCGGTGAGAAGGTTGTCGAAGGACGGCAGGGCTTCCTCTGTGTTGTACGGGATGACGACTTCGGGTGTCCGGTGCGTCGCTCGGTCGAAGTACAGGGCCCGCCGGGCGCGTGGGTACCAGGCGAGCGGAGCGCCGGGCGAGATCGGGGCGAGGTCGGTGCCCTGGACGTCGAGGGCGAGCCACGCGTCGATGGCGTCGAATCGGGCCGCGAAGCCGCCGAGGTCGTCCCGCAGGCGCGGCACCGACCTCCACCATCCGACGGTGTGAACGCGCCGCTCGGGGCCGCTCATCAGCATGGTGCGCAACCGATCCCGGCCAGCCGTACCGAGACTGGCCGAGGCCGCGTCGGGGGCGTACAGCAGGACGAGGTGAAGTCGGTCGTCCGGGACGTCCTGCCAACCGTCGACCACGTCGGTCAGACTGTCCCGCCAGTCCACTTCGGCGTCCATCCTGGCCAGTTCGCTGTTCAGCCGGTAGGCGCTCGAAACGGCGTCCGGGTCGAGACAGCACACGGTGGCCCGCAACGGAAGTTGTCTGGCAAGGGAGAGCGCGGCGCCCGCGAGGATGTCGCACGCCTCGGTCAGCCGCGTTCCGAGGACGGCGAGGTTGCGCCCCGGCGCGCGGGTGAGCCGCAGGGTCGCCGGGCGGGACGCGACGTCGATCGATTGCCCCACGATGATCGCGGGGGCTCCGTCCGGCACCAGCGGTGTGTCGGGCAGAACCGGAACCCGGTCACCGTCGAAGAGGATCGGCGGGTCGTTGTCCGGAGGACGTTCGTCCCACAGGCGTTGCTGGAGCGGACCCCATTCCTTGCGGTCACTCGCGTCCGGGAGACGCACGATCCGGTTCGCGCCGGCCACGCCGGAGTCCGGGTTCAGAACGGCGTGGAAACGCGGGATCTCGTCGGCCGCGGTGTTCGTGTCGGCGAGGAGCCGACGCGCCTTCGGCAGCGCGACTCGCAACGTGAACTGCGCGATCAGCGACGGCCGCCCCCACAGCGCTTCGATGCCCGCGACGTCCTGGCTGGCGAGGACGAGGTGGATGCCTTGGGAGCGACCACGTCTGGCCAGGTCCTCCAGCAGAATGACCGCCTCGTTGGCGACGGCGTCGCGCCCGTCGAGGAGCACCTGGAACTCGTCGACGACCGCGACGAGGCGCGGCCAGCGACCCTCCGGGTCGGCGTCGCGCAGTTCCTCCAGTTTGGTCGCCTCGTGCCGTTTCGCGGCCTCGGCGCGACGGCGCAATTCATCGCGGAGATGCCGCAGCATCGCGAGGCCGTACTCGCGGTCGTCGTTGACGTTGACGCCGATCAGGCGGACGTGCGGAAGCCAACTCGGGTCCCGACGCCCACTCGCGAAGCGCGCGAACGACACGCCCTCCTTGAAGTCCAAAAGATACAGTTCGAGTTCGTCGGGGTGGTACCGGCTCGTCAACGCCCCGAGCCAGGTGTAGAGCAGGTTCGTCTTACCGGAACCGGACGGGCCGCCGATCAGGGCATGCGGCGGATTGTCTCCGAGGACGAGTTCCGCGAGGCGCCCGTCGTTTCCCTCTCCGACGGGCGCGCGCAGGCCGCCCGCCGAACTGTCCGTCCATAGTGTTTGCGGAATGAGATCCGCGAGTCGCGCGGGCGGCGGACCCGCTGTCGCCTCCAGGGCCATCCGGCGACACGTCTGTCGAACGAGTTCCTGCGGCGGCGGGGCGTCCAGCGAGACCCGGGCCTGCCCGGAGAGACTCGTGCGTTCCGCGGTGATCGTGATCGTGTCGGTGTCGTCGGCGACGTCACCCCCGACGACGACAAGGTGTACGCCACAGGCGATCCCGGCGCGGCGGATGCGGGCCAACTGGGCGCGTTGGTCGTCCTTCCACTCCTCCGGTTGCGCGCCGAGCAGGACGAGCACCCGCCACGGTTCCGGACGACGACCCGTCGCCATCGCCAACTCCCGCAGACCGGCGTACTCCCCTGCGAGCACCGTCGCGTTGATACGTCTAATGTGCTCGATATGCTCGTCGAGCAGGTCGTTCAGCCCCTGTGGGCCGACGAAACCGAGCAGCTCGCCCCGAGTCAACGGGGCGAACCCGGCGAGGCTCCCCCCGAGCCGCTCGGGGTCGTACACGCTCAAACGAACCGCGCCCAGAGACGCTGATCCCAAGGCCCGCAACAGAATGCCAGGCAGCACCGGTTCCGCGTCGGCGGCGATTCGCAGATGCGAGTGATCGAGCAACGGCACCAGGGCCGGCGGCTGATCGTCCCGTTCCGGGCCGACGAGGAGGCGTCCCACACGGAATAGCCCCGCCTGGGCACGATGCGGGTACGGTCTCGGATTCCACTGTGACCAATGCTCGGCCGCAGGACCGTCGGAGAGCCGTTCGCACACCAAGGTCAAGGTGTCGACGGCCTTCGCTATGTCGACCTCCGCCTTGTCGGTGATCGTGTTGAGGACCTTCCGGTGTGAAGCGCTCAACGCCGCCTGTTTGGCACGCGCGTCGCCGAGGGCGGCGGACGCGGAGGATGCCGCCGCGCCGGCGGCCACCGTCGCCGAGGCCGCGAGACGACGGACGGAGCCACGCGCGAGAGCGAGCTCCTCGGAGAATCGATCGGACAGTCGTTTGCGCCAGCCGGGCATGTCAGGCGCTCCTTCCCGTGGGGCGTGGGGAAATCGAGTGCATGGTCGCGACCAGGATCGGCCCGATCGCGGCCGCGTCGACGGCCTCGGCGTCACCCGAACGAACCGGGCGACGGGAGGCGAGACCGCACGCGGCGTTCACCTGGCCCACCGTCACGTCGTCGGGCAGTTTCGGCAGGAGACGCCGCGCCCGACCGTCGAGACGGGACCTCAGCTTGGCGACGTCCTCAGTGGTCGGGAACTGGCCGTGTCGATCGGCGGCGAGACTCCGGATCATCGGCAGCGCCAGACCGGGCAGCCGAACGGCGATCTCGGGCGGAGCGGTCAGCAACAGGCGCCGGTAGCCGTCCCGGTCGTCGCGCCGAGCGGCGTCGACCAGACGCGAGAACAGGTCCGTCACACCGAGTCTCGACGGCTCGGCGTCGATGCCGGTGTCGTCGTCGGTCAACTCGCATACGCGGCGACGCCACCAGTCCGGACCGCCATCGGAGGGCAACGGCGCGGCGGGCGCTGTGCCGGGAGGGCCCGTCTGAGTCGTTGACGCGCCCCCGACGCCGATCGCGGCGAGATACGCGTCGATCGATGAAGCCGCCGCGTTCAGGCGTCGTGTCATCGCGTCGAGATGTTCGCAGGCGCGGGAAAGCTCCATCATCGACTCCATCCGGCGGCCTTCCTTCAGAGCCACCGTCAGCATGGCGTGCGCGTCCCGCAGGCTCGCCTCAGCGCGTTTGGCGTCGTCGAGGGGCAGTTCTTCTGCGATGGCGCGCAGTCGAGCACCGTACGCTTCGATGCTCACCATTAGAGTGTCGCCGCGTATGCCTCGGCCTGTTCGGCCGCCGCCTGGGTCGCCGCCATCGACTGTTCCAAGTCCTGGTTCGCCTGAGCGAGAGCGGCTTGAGCGGTGGTGACATTGTGGTGAGCACTGCCGCGGGTCACGGCGCTCAACGCCTGCTGCGCGCCTTGGAGCCGTTCGCCCGCCGCCGTGATGGCGGCCTGTCCATCCCGTACCTGCTGCATCGCGGCTGCGATCGCGGCTCTGAGTTCCTCAACACTAATACCCGACATGACTTCCATTTTGTCGACTTCTCGCGCGTTCTGCCTCAGCCAGGGGGCGCCGGATTTGTCGGATAGGCGACAACAACCCGCACATGCAGCTTTTGGCCGTCCATCGTGCGGGTCCCTTGACGGTCGATTATCGCCGTTCGCCCATCGGAACGCGCGGGCGGGTCCGCTGAAGCGGCACTAGCTCGTCGATGTGAGTTCCCCAGCCCCACAACGTATAGAGGATTATCACGATCCACATGGAAGCGAGATCGATCGGCGCCGGACCGTCACCGCGTTCATTTACTGTAGATACAGCATGGTGGACCGTTGAAGATCCTAAAAGGCGGGTGCCTGCACGGCGCCGAGGTCGGCCTGATATAGCGACGGTTCACATCGAACTTCGCGAGCGGATGACCCGAGCGTCCACCGAAGCCGCCCGACCGGACGCGCCGCCCCTCGCCTTCCGGTGACCCCAGCGGCGGGACGGGCCTCGTTCACCGGGGGCGGGCATGACTCCACTATGTCCATTCGGGTCTTCTCGCGTAGCCCTACCCGGCGGCCGGTTGGGTCGACCGAGTCGCCGAGTTCTCGGGAGCCACGACGAGATCATCGGGCACGACGGAGACCTCGGGGCCCCGAGGCGAGGCCTCCCGGCGTTCGCCGACCGGGACGTCCGTGGCCGGAGCGGAACTCGGGACGGCGGCGGCCTGTTCGGGTGCGGCACCCGTCTTGCCGAAGACGAAGGTGCGGTACGCGTAGAAACGGAAGCCGGTGCCGAGGACCAAACCGAGCGCCTTGGCGAGGTTCAGTTCGAGCGGGTCGGCATGCCGATCGAAGCCGAGGACGTAGTCGGCGACGAACAGGATGACGAGTTCGATGCCGAGCCCGACGAGGTTGAACAGGAAGAACAGCGAGTACTCGCGGCGCAGCGACGCGGCCGGAAGGTCCCGGTACGTCCAGTAGCGGTTCATGAAGTACGAGCAGGTGATGGCGACGACGGCGGCGATGACGTTCGCCTTCAACGAACCGATCGGCCGGAACAGGTTGAACAACCCGAAGCTGATGACGGTGTTGACGACACCGATCAGCCCGAACTTCGTCACCTCCGCCGCCAGACCACGCCAGCGCGGTGGCAGCCAATTCACAATGCGCACCACGACACCCTAGAGGCCGCCTCGCCGCTCAGCGGATCGGCTACGGCGGCGTCACCTGCTCGGGACCAGATGGCGCCGCTCAGGGTTCCCGCACGATCCGGCGGCGCGGGGAGTGCGGGAACACCCACGTCCGATAGGAGTGGAAACGGAACAGCGACGCGAGGCCGACACCGAGGACGTTCGCGACGATGTTGAGCGCGATCGGGTTGTCGAGCGTGGCGGGCCAGGTGTCGGCGGCGAGTTGGTAGACCGCGATGCAACCCAGGTTGATGCCGAGCCCGACGATGTTGAACACGAAGTACAGGACGTACTCCCGGTGAAGACCGGATCGGGGCCGGTGTCGCCAGGTCCAGAAGCGGTTGCCGATGAACGCCAGGGTCGCCGCGACGGCAGTCGAGAGGGCCTTCGCGGACAGCGGGTCGAAGTGCCAGACGTACGTCGCGACGTTGAACAGGCTCGTGTCGACGGCGTACGCGATGGCTCCCACGCCCGCGAACTTGCCGAACTCGCGGGCGATCCGCCGAACGAACCCGATCAACGGGCTCCCGGGGCGCGCGGCCGTCTCGTCGCGGTTCATCGGTTCCTCCTTCACGGCGGTCGCCGGTGGACGTGGACGGTCGGCCCGTTGTTGGAAGTGTCCCATATGGATCTGACTCAGGGCTTCATGGTGGACACCGCCAGCACCCCGATCTCCATGGGGTCCCTGCCGACGGCGATGGTGAGGGTCGTCGGTTCGGCGCGCGCTCGCGCGCGACAGACGTCGACGTCGACCCCGAAGGTGTGCCAGTTCGGACCTTCGAGGGCGCCTGGCGAACGACTGGATCCGAGGTTGTCGCCGCCGCACACGACCGTGCCGCCGACGAGCATCGTGTCGCCCCTCAAGGTCTTGTCGCCGTCCCACAGGGTGTAGGCGACGTCGACCTCGCCGCCGGGAATCGCGAGGGTCAGGGATCCGCCGTTGCGGGGCTGCGCGAGCCCTTCGTAGACGGCGGTCTCCTTCGTCGGCGCGCCCGCCTCTCGGTAGACGACGGTGAGCGACCAACCCGCGTAGTGGTGCACGCCGGACGGCAGCGCGTCCGGGTCGGCGGCGAACCAATACGTTCCCGAACCACGAACAAGGTCGGTGACGGTCGCGGCCGACTGCCGGACGGGCCGTTCGGCTCCGTCCCACGCGCGTTGTTCCGAGACGGTCGACCAGCCGCCGCCGGGACCGGCCAGCCGGACCTTCGCCGGGGTCTCGTACTCCGAGGCGGTCCAGTAGACGCCCGCCCACAGCACCTCGGCGCCGGCCGGAATCGACAGGGTGGCTCCGCTGACGGCGTCGTCTCCGGCGCCGTCGGGTGCGCCTTCCGCCTTGTACGGCTTCATGATCGAGAAGTGGTTGTCCGTCAGCTGATGCCCGCAGATCAGCGCGGGGCGGCAGCTGAGGAGGGTGTTGCCGGTGTTGGCGACGCCGGTCGCGTCCGTCGCGGCGAACGCGGTCGTCGTCGAGGGTGGTGAGACGGGGAAGCGCAGCACGGACGATCCGGTGGCGCCGTTGGCCGTGGTGATGTGCGCCTCGACCTCCTGGAAACCGGACACGGAGTCCTCGATGGCGATCGGGACGAGCGCCGTCGTGGACTGGCCGGGGCGCAGGCGTTCCCTCGTACAGGTGACTTTCGGAGCGGATTTCTCGCAGTTCCAACCGTCGGTGGCGTCTCCCCCGGGGGACGAGATCCCTTCGGGGAGGGTGAGTCTGAGGGTCAGCCGATCGGGCGCGACTCGGGCGTGCGGGCCCGCGAGTTCGGTGACGGGGGCGCGCCCGTGCCAGGTCGGTACGCGTGGCGTCCCCCCGTCCGGGGCGGTGAGCGTGATGGGAAGCGAACCGTCGACGCCCGCCGTCAGACCGATGTCGGACGGATCGACCTCAATGGAGTATTCGACGGGGTCGGCGGGCTCGGACGGGTCGTCGGCGGGCTCGGACGGGCTCTCCGGGTCCGGGTCGGTGGGATCCCCCGGCTCGTCGGCGGGGGCTTCCACCGTCGGTTCGGTCGCGGGTGCGGCGTCGGCCGGGGGTTCGGCGCCGTCATCGGCGAGGAGCAGCAACGCGAGGACCGCCGCGACGACGGCGGTCGCGCCACCGGCGAGCGCGGTGTTTCGGCCGCCGAACTGTTGGAAGAATTGACGAACGGCGCCGACCGCGTTCCGCAGGCCTTCGACGACGCCACCGAACCAGACGCCGATGGCGCCCCATTTGAGGGCCGACAGGCCGAGGTAGGCGGGAGCGGCGAGGCCCAGGAAGATCGGAGCGAGGATGACGCCGATGCCGGAGTTGATCTCGGTCAGCTCCATATAGCGGTACTTACACGCCGCGCAGCCCACCAGGTGGTTGTCCACCTTCGTCGTGTCACGGGTGGACAGACCGCCGCGAACCTTGGCGCTCAGGCGATCCGTCGTCCATTTGCACGACGCGGCGAGCGGCTCCTGAATGTGCTCCCTCAGGTACATCTCTTTGAGGCGTTCTCTGGCGCGGTACGCCAACGCGGACACCCCGTTGGGCGTCAACCCGAGGTGCTTGGCAATCTGTGCGGCGGTGTCCCCCTCGACCTCGGTGTGCCACAGGATCATCTGCCACCGCTCGGGGAGGCGTTTGAACGCCCGCGCCGCGAAGTGTCGCTCCTGTTCCGCGATCGCCGGGTCGACGAAGGCCTCGCCCGGATCGTGGGGCGTGAGGTCGTCGGTGTACTCGACTCGGCGGTCCCGTTTGGTGCGACTGTAGAAACAGTTGCGCATCGTCGTCAGCAGGTACGCGCGAAACGCGAGGTCGGGGCCTTTGCCGGCGCGCAGGGCCGCCAGCACCCGCTCGAAGGTCTCCGAAACCAGGTCGTCGGCGGTGGCTCGATCCTTGGAAAGGATGCGGCTCAACCTCGCCGCCGCCTGCACATGGCGTAGGTACAGCTGCCCGAAGGCGGCGGCGTCGCCCGCACGCGTCGCGGCGATGAGTTCGGCGTCGGCGCTGGCCGACTCTCCGAGCTCCGGGGTGTCTTCGATGTCGAGGTACACGGCGGACTTCATCCTATGTGGTCAGAGCTGCCGCTGACGTCGCGAGTCAGCGCTGGCCGATCGGCCGCGATCGAGACCGGGGGGACCGGTTCGATCCGCACGGGCCGCCCCATCATCCACCAGGCCGCGGGCGGCCCTGGGCACGCACCGGCGGCGCCGCGGGGTTCCGTCGTCAACTCCACCGGTACCCTGCGAAACCACTGCCGAATTCTGCCCCCGCGCCACCTCGCGAGACCTGAGGCGGTGAGACGACCTCTAGGCATTCAACAGATTAGGTGATATCGCGTCATCACGGTGGACGACACGAGTCCCAATCCTAAGCCGCGTCGTAAGACCCGGCGCTCGCCTTCGATGGTTACGTTGGGACGCGCATGAACATACACCGTCTGATCCTTTGTGCTCACCGGAAGACCGACGCCGGCGACGCGATGACGGAACTACGTGTCCTCCTCCGTGACGTCTACGCGGGGAACGGCCCGGAGCGATACCGATTCCTGTTCGTCGTGAATCCGTCGGGGCTGCTCGGTTTCGACCGTCTCGTCGTACCGCTCGGCTACGCGCGCATCCTCGGCGACCTGACGGACGCGCCGGTGGTCATGGCGGCGCCGGGAACCGTCGTCACGATCGTGGCCGCAGACGGTCCGCGACCGTCGACAGTGATCGGACGTCTGCGCGAGGTGACGCCGGTGAGCGAACCTCCGCGCCTTCGGCTGCTCGAACTGCCGATGACCCTGCCGACCGCCCTGGCGATGCTCGACGAGGTGTGCGAATGACGGTCGACCCGGACGGCGTTCCAGCGGCCCGATGACGCCGGTCACGCCTCTATGCTGACTTGCGGTGACGCCGCGCGACGCGGCGCCGAGCAGGGAGGGACGTGATGGACGCCGACACCGGCCTGCCCGTCGTCGGGATGATCGGGGCGGGGCAACTCGCCCGGATGACCCACCAGGCGGTGATTCCGCTCGGGATGTCACTACGTGTGCTCGCGGCGTCCGCCGACGACGGTGCCGCCAGAGTCGCGGCGGACGTCGAGGTCGGCGACCACACCGATCTGGGGGCGTTGCGTTCGTTCGCGGCCGACTGCGACGTCGTGACCTTCGATCACGAACACGTGCCGCAGGAACACATCGCGGCGCTCATCGCCGACGGGGCGACCGTCCACCCGGGCCCCGACGCCCTGCGGTACGCCCAGGACAAGCGCGCGATGCGGGAGGAGATCGCCAGGCTCGGCCTTCCGTCGCCGCGCTGGACGCCGATCTCCACCGAAGCGGATCTCGCCGAGTTCGGCGTTCCCTGCGTCGTCAAGACCACGCGCGGCGGCTACGACGGCAAGGGCGTCTTCGTGATCGAGGACGTGTCCGACGCCGCCGAGCTCCTCGCCTCGGGCGTCGACCTCATCGCCGAGGAACTCGTGCGGCTGCGTCGCGAGCTGGCGGTCTCGATCGCCCGGACGCCGTCCGGTTCGACGGTCGTCTACCCGGTCGTGGAGACGGTCCAGAGCGGCGGAATCTGCACCGAGGTGATCGCCCCGGCGCCGAACGCGAGCCCGGCGCTCATCGAGCGCGCTCGACACATCGCGACCACGATCGCCGACGCGGTCGGCGTTACCGGCGTTATGACGGTGGAGCTGTTCGAGACGGCCGACGGCCTCCTCGTCAACGAGCTCGCCATGCGGCCCCACAACAGCGGGCACTGGACGATCGAAGGCGCGATCACGTCCCAGTTCGAACAGCACGTCCGCGCCATATTGGACTATCCATTGGGTTCGGTCGAGACGACCGCGCCGGTCACGGTCATGGCGAACGTGCTGGGCGGCGACTCCCCCATCCCGCCCGACGAGCGGCTGCGTCGGCTCATGTCGCACGACCCCGCCGCGAAAGTGCACCTGTACGGTAAGGCCGAACGCCCCGGCCGCAAGATCGGGCACGTGACGGTGCGCGGCGACACGATCGATAACGCCTTCGCCCGCGCGCGGACGGCGGCGGCGATCCTGCGCGACGGCATCGACACAACGACGAAAGAGGCGACGTGAACACCACACCGCTGGTCGGACTGATCATGGGGTCCGACTCCGATTGGGCCGTCATGCGCAACGCCGCCCAGATCCTCGACGATTTCGGCGTCCCGTTCGAGAAGCGCGTCATCTCCGCGCACCGGACGCCGCACGCGATGCTCGCCTACGCCGACGCCGCCGCCTCGCGCGGTCTGCACGTCATCATCGCGGGCGCGGGTGGCGCGGCTGCGCTGCCGGGCATGGTCGCCTCGGCGACGAGCCTGCCCGTCATCGGCGTGCCCGTCCCGTTGAAGTACCTCGACGGGATGGACTCGCTCATGTCGATCGTGCAGATGCCCGCCGGGATACCGGTCGCGACGGTCTCGATCGGTGGCGCCGCGAACGCGGGCCTCCTCGCCGTGCGAATCCTCGGCGCGAGCGATCCGATCCTGCGGGACAAACTCGACGGGCACCAGGCCGCGCTCGTGAAGATGGTCGAAGAGAAGGACGCGGCACTCGAAACCCTCGACTAGAGGTCGTCCCGTTGTCTCAGGTCCTGCGAGACACGGGTCCGGGCGTCACTCGGCAAGGCGGAGAGCTCCTGCACAACGGTGTCGTATGCGAGAGGTTCGACAACGCGGTCGACGACGTTCTGACCCGCCGCAGTCGAGCTGCCGGGTAACGGGACAACCCCTAGGGCTCCCGGGAATTCCCCCCTCCGCTGCGAACGAGGTTCCCACGCCTGCTCCTGACGCCACCGCTCGAAACGATCGTGAGCATCGCCCTCGCGGTCCCGGAGACGACGCCGACAGAACGACCTGTCCGACGCCTTCCCCCACGCTGACGGACCGGCTAGAACGGTCCGCACCCGTTTCGGCTCAACCACTCGGCCGAACGGCCCGGTATAGTCGCCGCTGTGAATCTCGCGCACGTGGTGGATCGAACCCTCGGGTCGACGCTCCGCCGTGTCGCGATGCTGGCGGCGATTCTGTCGGTGTTGGTCCTGGGTTCGGTGTGCGCAACCGACGCCGCCCAGGTCGCCCAGTCGCCCGATACGGCTCCGACCGTCACCATCACCATCGACGACGATGGCCGCTGCGCCCCACATGACACGTGTCCGAAGGTCATCGGACGCGCGATAGCGCCCGCGCCAGGTGGAACGCAGGTGCTGGAGGTCGATACGACGTCCGGCATCCGGCTCGATTCGCTGAACGAAGCTCGGCCCGCCGCGCACACCGACGGGCGTTCCGTCGGCGCGACCTGCCGCCTGCACGCCGCTTTGTGCGTCTGGCGGACGTAAGCCGTCTCTTCTCGCCCCACGCGCGGCGAACACCCCACCCCTCATCGCTCGACGTGATGGCACGGCCTGCCCACCCATTCGGGAAACGGCACCGGTTCGCGCCGCGCGCCTCCTTTCCGTACCCAAGACAGGGAACCCATGACCACGAAGAAAGCCCGCCGCGCCGGGCAGAGACACCGACCCAAGAACGGCCCCCCGAGCAAAGCCCGCTCCAACGGCGCGAAAGCGAGCCGCGCGCTCGCGGGCGGCGGCATGAGCCTCAACACGAAGCTGACGATCGGGTTGGTCGCGTTCCTCGCGGTCGTCGTCACCGCCGTGCTCGTCTTCACCGACAAGACGCCGGAGGCCGTGGCGGCCGACGCGAGACTCGTCCGCGCCGACAGCCACACCTTGTCGACCGCCGAGGACGAGAAGGTGACGATCGTCGAGTTCCTCGATTTCGAGTGTGAGGCGTGCGGTGCGTTGTACCCGTCGACGGAACGTATCCTCACGGAGTACGACGGACGCATCACCTTCGTCGTCCGGTACTTCCCCCTCCCGGGACACGCCAACGGCGAACCCGCCGCTCGCGCCGTCGAAGCGGCGGCCGCGCAAGGAAAGTTCGACGAGATGTATCGCATGATGTTCGAGAACCAGGCGTCCTGGGGTGAGCGACAGACCTCGCAGGAGTCCGTGTTCCTCGGCTTCGCGGAGGAACTCGACCTCGATCTCGCCGAGTTCGAGGCGACGATGAACGATCCCGCGACGGCCGATCGCGTCGCCAAAGACGTCAGCGACGGAATGGACCTCAACGTGACCGGAACGCCGACGCTGTTCCTCAACGGCGAACTCCTCGACGCACGATCCTATGCGGATTTGAAACTGGCTATTGACGAAGCGCTGGAGGCGTGACGATGACAACGAAAGACAACCTGACGGTCTCCCGCGCACTGCCGTGGGTCTTGACGATCGGAGGCGCGATCGGGCTGCTCGCCGCGTTCGTCCTGACGGTCGAGAAGATCGAGCTGATCCTGGATCCGACCTACGTACCGAGCTGCAGTATCAACCCGATCCTCTCCTGTGGATCGGTCATGGACACCCCGCAGGCGGTATTGTTCGGCTTCCCCAACTCACTACTCGGCGTGGCGGGCTTCGCGATCGTGCTCACGATCGGAGTCGTCCTGCTGACGGGGGCGACGCTCCCGCGCTGGATCTACTGGGGACTTCAGCTCGGCGCCACCGCCGGCATCGTGTTCGTGCACTGGTTGATCTTCCAGAGCCTGTACCGCATTGGCGCCCTGTGCCCGTACTGCATGGTGGTGTGGGTCGTGATGATCCCGATCTTCTGGTACGTCACACTCCACAATGTTACAACTGCCCGATTGACCGGAGCGCTGCGCGACGGCGTCATCGGCATCGCCCGCATGCACGGCGTCATCCTGGCACTGTGGTACATCGTCATCATCGCGATGATCGGCGTGGAGTTCTGGGACTACTGGCGGACCTTGCTGTAACGAGGACCGCTCCATAGACGACGTCGCCCGGACCGATCGGTCCGGGCGACGTGCGTTGTAAGCCTTGTCAGCGAGTGCCCGACCTCGTGTGATTCGACCGAACCACACCAGGTCGGGCGGTCCGCTAGCCGAGCGAGACACTCCAGTTGTCGATGGTTCCGACGTTGCCGGTCTCGTAGTCCTTGACGCTCAACGTCCACGTTCCGTTGGCGACCTCGGCGTCGAGGTCGACGGTGTACGTCTTCGCCAGGTTCGCGCCGGTGTCACCGGTGCGCTTGAGGACGTAGTACGAGCCGTCCGGCGCGTACAGGTAGATGGACAGTTCGCCCCGATCCGGGTGCGTGATGTTCACCGTGACGGTGCTCGCCGTCGCCGCGTTGCCGGCACAGTCGGTCACGCTGATGTCGCTCGTGACGATGGTGTGGTCGACGATCGAGGTTCCGGCGGCGTTGGTGGCATCACAGTTCGCCGGCGGGTCGGTCGGGTCGGTCGGCGGGTCCGTGGGGTCCGTCGGGGGATCCGTGGGGTCCGTCGGCGGGTTCGTCGGGTCGCCCCAGATCGCGTTGACGAATTCGGGGCGGTCGATGAACGGGTTCCGGTTGTGCTGGAACTGCTCGAAGATGACGTCGTTGCGGTTCATCTCGAACGCGTCCGGCGGGTCCTGTGCGGACCAGTCGATCAGGACGGACAGACGCCCGTGCAGCGGCGCGGAACCGTTGCTGACGTTGTCGTTCGGCTCGAGGTTGGGGAAACCGTCGTCGCCTTCGTACCGAACGGCCATGTACAGGATCATCCGAGCGACGTCGCCCTTGATCGCGTCACGGGGCTCGAAGGAGTCGCTGTCGTAGTAGTTTCCGGGGGCGCCGGAGACTTCCTTGCCGCCGTTGTCGAAGTCGAGGTTGCTACGGGTGGAGTTGACCGTGGGGTCTTCCGGGCGCAGGTGGTGCAGGTCGGTGCCGGGGCCGACCCGCGTGCCGAAGTCGCCGTGGCTCTTCGCCCACACGTGCTCGCGGTTGTAGTTGCCGCCAACGGGTTCCGAACGTCCCGCGTAGAGCAGTCGAACGTTGCCGGGCTTGTCCGGGTCGGCGTCCGCCGCCGCGACTCCATCCCAGACCTCGGCGTAGGACAACATGTCGTGTCCGTCGATGATGTCGTGCAGCGCTGTCTTCAGGGCGGCACCCGTCTTGCCTTCGGCACTGTCGTAGTACCCGGCCGGAGCGCTGGAGGGGGTGGCGGTGTTACTGGCGAACGCGATCGGCGCCAGGAGCATCGAGGCTCCTACCAGGGCACCCACGGTGATCGCCGTCCCCTTTCTGGTCAGCCTCATGAACATCTGTTCCTTTCGGACGGCGACACCTCGCAGTGTCATTGATTGATCTGGACGTCTCACAGCCTCACAGTCGGGCAGCCATAGCGCTACCGACGAAAGGATGATGGAACATCCTGCGAACAGGTGATAATGATACTTGTATCTGCCTCACTGCGATACCCGCCAAAGGCATATCCACCAGGAGATTCCGAGTCGTAACGACACGTCGAAAGAGCCACCGAACGGCAGCACTCAAACACTATGGATAACCGACTGGAATCCATAAAGGAACATTCGAGTCAGCTCAGCAGGTCGCGCCAGACCGGGACACAGGTCGTGAGGTCGACGTCAGCGCCCGACGAGGACTCGCCGCACTCCCGCTCGACGAAGTGCGCGATGTCCCTGCTGTGGCAGATGATGTCCGCGCCCCACATCGACAGCACCATGTGCCCTGCGGTGCCGCGACCCGCCGACAGGAAAAGGTTGGAGCACAACGGGACCAGCGTGGGCGCCGAACGCAGGAACCGCCGAACCACCTCCATCGCCTCCGTCTTGTCCACCGGGCGGTCGCCCCACAGCCACGGTGCCCACCACCCGAGCTCGACGCTGCGCAGGACGCCCTTGGCGGGCTGGCCCAAGCGGTTCCGCAGGTCCTCCGGATCGCCATTGCGCCAGTCGGGCCACGGCCGCGAGACGGCGCCGTCGTCCTGCGAGACGCCGACGGGCAGACCTTCGGCCAGAAAGGCACGGTGGTCGTCGGCGAAGGTGAAGCCGTAGGTCTCCTCGACGCGATCGAACTCGGCGGGCGTCAGCCCTGATTCCACGTGGTAGCCGGGAATCCGAGCGAGTCGACGCGCCGCGGTGACGCCGCGCTTCCACCCTCGAACTCCGCTCATCCACGCACCCTATCCACATATCACCATTTCGACATGTGTGATGTGGCAACTCGAGGGACGGCGACCGGCGTCCATATATGAGGTAAGGCAGTCACATTGAAGTCGAAGATCGGATGCGGACCCAGGACGCGCCACTGAAGACACGCTCGGCAGGACCGCGGCCTGGCGCCGTCCGGCCTCGCGGCGACAGCACGTTTCGCGACAAGGGCGACGAACCGAGGTTCGGCCCCGTGCCCATTTACCCTGTGGACACCCGGTCGCCCGAGTGCCTGCTCCTGACCGAAACGGCCGTGCTCACCGAGCGCCGACCCCTGGATCGGGCGAAGCTCTGGGGAGCGGCCGAACGCGACGTCATCACGCGACTTCGCCGTCATGCCCTGAAGGCGTGGGGTCTTCCGCGCTCGGACGTCCACCTCACTGCCTATTGGACGGTCGACCACGCCCAGGACTCCGACGCCTGACCGGCGTCCCCTTGCGGTGTATGACCACCTGGAACGCTCGCGCCGCAATGAAGGGGGACGGCCCCGGCTCCCTTTGCGGGGGGCCAGGGCCGTCCGAACGTCGGTGCTGAACCGGAGCTACGCCGACCAGGCGGGCGAGGCGACGGCCGCGAGCGCGATGTGGGCGAAGACCCGAACCCCGTGGGCGATGGCCTTCTCGTCGATGTCGAAGTTTCCCTGGTGAATATCGAGCTGCTCCCCCGGCCGACCGACGCCGAGACGGGCCATCGCACCGGGAACCTGCTCCAGGTACCAGGAGAAGTCCTCACCACCCATGCTGACGGGAGCCTCGACCACGGACGACGCGCCGAGCGCAGTGGCGGCGGCGTTCGCGAAGATCGCGGCGGCCACTCGATCGTTGATCACCGGCGGCACGCCTCGCGTGTAGGTGACCTCGGCGGTCGCGCCGGCCGCCGTCACGACGTTGTCGATGATCTCGGTGACCAGGTCGGGGATCGTCTTCCAGGCGTCCCTATCGAGCATCCGCAGTGTGCCCCGGACGGAACCCTCCTGCGGGATCGCGTTGGCCGCGGAACCGGCGTGGATCGAGCCGAATACCAGGGCCACACCGTTTCGCGGATCGATACGGCGGTTGAGCAGCGCGGGCACGTCCACCACGACACGGGACAGGGCGTGCACCAGGTCCGTTGTCAAATGTGGACGGGAGGTGTGGCCGCCCTTGCCGGTCAGTTTCACCTCGAGCATGTCCGACGCGGCGGTCAACGGACCGGAACGGACGCCGACGCGGCCGATCTCCAGCTTCGGGTCACAGTGGAACGCGAAGATCGCGGTGACGTCGTCGAGGGCGCCCGCCCGCATCATCAGCGGCGCGCCCGACGGGAACTTCTCCTCGCTCGGCTGGAAGACCAACCGGACCCGACCTCGCAGCTGACCGCGCTGGTACAGCTCCTGCAAGAGGAGACCCGCGCCGACGAGCATCGTCGTGTGGACGTCATGTCCACAGGCGTGACAGGCACCGGGAACCGTTGAGCGGTAAGGAACGTCCTTCGGGTCGTCGATCGGGAGCGCGTCCATGTCCGCCCGGAGGGCGATGACGTGTTCCGCGTTCGGGTCCCCGATGTCGCACAGGACGCCGTTGCCGCCGGGGATCAGCCGGGGTTCGAGACCTGCTTCGGCGAGTTTCGCCGCGACGAGCTCCGCCGTCCGCTGCTCACAGCCGGACAGCTCGGGGTGCGCGTGAATGTGACGGCGTAGCCCGATGAGCGCGGATTCGTGGCGACGGAGCCAGCCATCGAGAATCTCGGTTACCGAGTCGTGCTCGATACCGGGAGCCTCGTGGACGGGCTCGTCAAACATGGTGTTCTCCATCTGGCTGGTTGGCGCCGACATGATGGTCACGAATCCAGGCTTTCGCGTAGAGGAAGGTTGGTTTTCGGGCGTCGGTCAACTTAAACCCACGATTGCTACGGTGCGCAACCGCCGGAAAGGGCGACACGGATCACAATACCCACTACCCACAGTGTTCAGTCGCTCGGCGGGGACACACCCGATCGAATCCGCCTCACGTCTCACACCAGGTACAACGCCTGAACGCTGACTAGGTTACGGCCGCAACGGAAGCGATGCCACTTACACGTATTGAATTGATTGTTATCGATATGAATGTGACGCTGCGTAATGATCATCCCAGGGCCGCCCGCCGAAAGCGGCGCATTTCCAGGATGTGAGAAGGCTCGATCCTCCACGTAAGCCATTCGCTTGCGGTGCAACGAAAAGCGCCCAATGAGGTCGTTTCGCACCGGCGCTGACCAGCGCCACCGCCGTGACGAGTTGGAGCCCGGTCCCCGATCCGACGGCGCGAACCCGGCGGAACAGCGGGGTTCACCGGACGCCGACCAGCGCCCGGCGGGCCCTGCGAAGGCGTCCGAGATCGCCGCTTCCGACCACGACGCACCGCCCACCGACCACGCAAATCGCGACCGAGCCGTCAATGCGCCGGATACCGATGCACACCTGCGCGTGCCTGCGGAAACGTCACGTTCGGCGAGTGGATCCGGCCGCTGCGGACGACGCCGTGACGGTGATCACTTTCGATGGCGCGACCGCCCGGGGCGACTGGGCGAAGGCTCCGATCTCAGCCCCGGATGACAACCGGTTCGACGTGGCTCTCCGACGCCACCACCGACGGTGATCGAACCGATGTGACCGGATCGCCGCCCCACCGTGACCATCTCGGAATCGATCGGAGTCGATGAGGGAATCGATC